>JAEZID010000606.1 GCA_023416195.1 Pseudomonadota bacterium
TCCCAAATGAAAAACCCCCGCTCCGTCGCCGGACCGGGGGCCGTTCGGTGCCGCACGCGGCCGGGTTACTCGATGCCGGCCGAGGTCACGCCGGTGTTCTTGTTCCACTTCAGCGTCAGCTTGGAGATCGTGCAGAGGTCCAGGTTCTCCCACACGGCGGTCTCGCCGTCGTCGTAGGCGACCTTCATGTCCCACTTGCAGGTGTTTTCGGCCTTGCCGAAGCTGACCTCCAAGTGTTCGCCGTCCTCCAGGACGTCGCGGCCAAGGATATCCTCATCCCAGCTGTTGTTCTTCGACTCGCTGACGTAGATGTGCTTCAGCGCGTAGCCGGTCTTGTTGACGATGGTGAAGTCCTGCTGGCCGGCCTGGGCCGCGCCATAGAACAGGAAAACGGCGGCGGCGATGGCGGCGCCCTTGGCGATGATGGCCTTCACGGGATATCTCCGAAAAAAGCAATGCAAAATGTTTGCGAATCTTACTGATCGCAATTTACTTTTGTCAAGGGGGCGCTCGACAAAGTCATTACTTCAACAAGCAATAAACGGTTACCGGCGCGAAATAATGCATCCAAAAGTTCGGGGGTGACGCCATGGCTCGCTTTTCCTTCGCGCGGTTCGTCGCGGTGATGGTGAAGGAATTCATCCAGATGCGGCGCGACCGGCTGACCTTCGCGATGATGATCGGGGTGCCGATCCTGCAACTGGTCCTGTTCGGCTTCGCCATCAACGCCGACCCCAAGCGGCTGCCGACCGCCGTGCTGACCGCCGACGAAAGCGCCTTTTCCCGCACGCTGGTCGCGGCCATGGTGAACTCCGGCTATTTCGACGTGACCCGCGCGGTGCTGGGCGAGGCGGAGCTGAACCGCCTGCTGGCGGAGGGGGAGGTGCAGTTCGCCGTCACCATCCCCGCCGGCTTCGCCCGCGACCTGCAACGCGGAGCGCGGCCGGTGCTGCTGGTGGAGGCCGACGCCACCGACCCGGCGGCCACCGGCAACGCGCTGGCGGCGCTGACCGTCATCGCGCGGCAGGCGCTCGACCCGGAGCTGACCGGGCCGCTGCGGCATCTGCGCTCCACCCCCGACCCCATCGAACTGCGCGTCCACCGCCGCTACAACCCGGAGGGCATCACCCAGTACAACGTCGTGCCCGGACTGATGGGGGGGGTGCTGACCATGACCATGGTGGTGATGACCGCGCTGGCCGTCACCCGCGAACGCGAACGCGGGACCATGGAAAACCTGCTGGCCATGCCCGTCCGCCCGTTCGAGGTCATGCTGGGCAAGATCGTGCCCTTCATCCTGATCGGCTACGTGCAGGTGGTCATCATCGTGCTGGCGGCGCGGCTGCTGTTCGGCGTGCCCATCGTCGGCAGCCTGGCGCTGCTGTCCGCCGTGCTGATCCTGTTCATCGCGGCCAATCTGGCGGTCGGCTTCACCTTCTCCACCGTGGCGAAGAACCAGTTGCAGGCCATGCAGATGGCCGTCTTCTTCTTTCTGCCGTCGATGCTGCTGTCGGGCTTCATGTTCCCGTTCCGGGGCATGCCCGGCTGGGCGCAGGCGGTGGGGGAATTGCTGCCGCTGACCCACTTCCTGCGCATCGTGCGCGGCATTCTGCTGAAGGGCAACGGCCCGGCGGAGATCGCCGGCGAGGTGGCGGCCCTGCTGGCCTTTCTGGCGGTGGTCACCGTGGTGGCGCTGAGGCGCTACCGCCAGACGCTGGATTGACGGCTGTCCGGGACGCATTATGGCGCGACGTGAACTTCGGACAGGAACGCTCCCGACATGCCGATGCCTGAAACGCCGCTCGCGGCGCTTGAAGAGACCGAAGGATGGATCGAGACGGGGGAGGGGCGCCTCTTCGCGAAGATCTGGACGCCGGAGGCTCCCGAGGCCCGTCAGGCCGCGCCGATCCTGCTGTTTCACGATTCCCTCGGCTGCGTCGATCTGTGGCGCGGTTTCCCCGGGCGGCTCGCCGCGACGACGGGGCGGCGCGTCCTGGCCTACGACCGGCTCGGCTTCGGGCGCTCGGACCCGCATCCGGGGCGGCTGGAGTTCAATTTCATCCGTTTGGAGGCGGAGCGCGTCGTCCCGCGGCTGTGCGAGCGGCTCGGCACCGCCGACTTCGTGGCCTGCGGGCACAGCGTCGGCGGCGGCATGGCCGTCGAAACGGCCGCCCGGTTCCAGGCGGACTGCCGCGCGCTGGTGACCATCGCCGCCCAGGCCTTCGTCGAGGACAAGACACTGGCGGGGATTCGCGACGCGCAGCGCGATTTCCAGGATCCCGCCCATCTGGCGAGGCTGGCGCGCTACCACGGCGACAAGGCCCGATGGGTCGTGGACTCCTGGATCAACAAATGGCTGGCGCCGGAATTCGCGGATTGGACTCTGGACAGGCCCGCGGCGGCGGTGCGTTGCCCGGTGCTCGCCATCCATGGCGAATGGGACGAGTACGGATCCCACGAGCATCCCCGGCGCATCGCCGCCGGGCGCGGGACCGCGCTCATCCTTCCGGAAACCGGTCATGTGCCGCATCGGGAGCGGGAGGCGCTTCTGACGCAGGTGATCGGCGACTTCCTGAAGGAAAAGCTTTCCGAATCCGGAGCGGTCCGGGCGGAGGGTTAACGCGGAAGACCGCGTGACATCAGCGTAAGCCTCACTTTTCGTTAATCATCGTTCGCTTTACTCGATTCCATCGAGTCGCGATGGGGGAATCGATGCGGCGCTTGATGGTCGGGATGCTGGTGGCGGGTGCGGTCGTCGCTGGTCTGGCGGGAGACGCCGACGCCCAGCCCCAGAAGAAGAAGCCGGCACCCCCCGCGCCCAATTCCATTCCCTGGAGCCTGGTGAGCGGACCGTCCATCGGCCCGGCGCAGTCCATTGGCGGTTATGCCGCCGGCTGCGTCACCGGCGCGCAGCCGCTGGCCGGCGAAGGCGTCGGCTATCAGGTCATCCGGATGTCGCGCCAGCGCTACTACGGTCATCCGGAACTGGTCGCTTACCTGAAGGACTTCGGGCGCAAGGTCGCGGCCGCCGGGCTCGGCACCGCGCTGATCGGCGACATGGGGCAGGCGCGCGGCGGGCCGATGAGCTTCGGCCACGCCAGCCACCAGTCCGGGCTGGACGCCGACGTGTGGCTGCGCCTGGACTTGCCGCCCCTGGGGCGCCACGGGCGCGAGAGCCTGGAAGAGATCAAGTACGTCGACTACGGCCGGGTGCGCGTGACCGCCGACTGGTCCGAGAAGCAGGCGCAGATGATCCGCATCGCCGCCAGCGACCCGCGCGTGGCCCGCATCTTCATCAACCCGGCCATCAAGCTCGCCATGTGCCGGCGCGACTGGCCGAACCGCGATTTCCTGCGCAAGCTGCGCCCTTGGCACGGCCACGACGGGCACATGCACGTCCGCCTGAGCTGCCCCGCCAACAGCCCGCAATGCGAGGACCAGCGCGACCTGCCGGACGGCGACGGCTGCGGCAGCGAGCTGGAGTCGTGGCTCGACTCGGTCTACCCGGTGGTCGAGAAGCACAACGGGAAGCCCCAGCCGCGCTACGTCAGCATGCCGGCCGCCTGCCAGCCCGTCCTGCGCGCCGCCGGAACGCGTGTCGCGGCGGCCGACGGCAACGTTTCCGGAAAGGCGCTGCGGTGACGTGTCGCGCACATTGCTCTTGCATGCAATTAAGGCCCGCTTAACCTAGTGGACCGAATTTTTCTCTCTTTTGGCGAGGCGGTTTGCGTCTCGGCAACCGAAAGAACGTTTCGTCCGGCGGGGCAGGCACAATGGCGATGACCGAGAAGCGCGACGGTGCGGGGGCTCCGCGCATCAGCCTCAAGACGCGGATGAAGGCCTGGTGGGAGGGCTACGACCTGTCCGGCCTGAAGGGCGGCGCGGGGGAAAACGGGGCGCACCCGTGTGTCCAGCAGCCGCCGCAACCCGCGCAGGGACCCGGCATCAACCGCTGGGGCAAGCCGCTGTGGACCGCCACCCGCATCGAGGTGGCCGAGAAGCTGTGGGGCGAGGGCTTCAACACGCCCGGCGGATCCGACCACATTCCCTATCTGGTGAAGCCGCTGGGCCTGAACCCGGCGATGAGCGTGCTGGACCTGTCCGCCGGCCTTGGCGGCACCAGCCGCACCATGGCCAACCAGTACGGCTGCTGGGTGACCGGGCTGGAGGCGTCGGAACTTCTGGCCAAGGAGGGGATGATCCGCTCCTTCAAGGAAGGGCTGGAGAAGAAGGCGCCGATCGAGACCTACGACCCGGAGCAGTTCAGCTATCCCAAGCGCGTGGACGCCATCGTCTACAAGGAAGGCATGTTCTCGGTCCGCGACAAGGACCAGATGTTCGACGGGATGGAACTGGCGCTGAAGCCGCGCGGCCATGTGCTGATGACCGACTACATCGTCGAACCGGCGACCGCCGGGGCCAAGGCGATCCAGGTCTGGTGCGACAAGGAGCCGATGAAGCCGCACCTGTGGACCAAGGACCAGATGGCCAACGGGTTCGCCCAGCGGAACCTGGACCTGCGCATCGCCGAGGACATCACGGACACGCACCGCGGCCTGATCCTGATGGCGATCCAGGGCCTGGTCGAGCATCTGGAGAGGCACCACATGGACCAGGCCACCAAGCTGGCCGTGATGGAGGAGGTGGAGATGTGGGTGCGCCGCGTCGCCGCCATCGAGGCCGGGCTGAAGGTCTACCGTTTCTACGCGCTGAAGCCGGCGGAATAGGCCGATTCAAACCACCTTGCGATTGCAACCTCTATCCGTTGACACCGGGGGTGCGCCGCACTATGGTGCGCGCCTTCGATCGAGCCGCCGACCGACCAGGATGAAGAACTATGAAGATCGTTAACTCTCTGAAGTCGATGAAGACGCGCCACAAGGCCTGCCGCGTGATCCGCCGCAAGGGCCGCGTCTACGTCATCAACAAGCAGAACCCGCGCTTCAAGGCCCGCCAGGGCTGAGACCGG
>JAEZID010000013.1 GCA_023416195.1 Pseudomonadota bacterium
GAATTGAGGGCCGAACCAAGCCATTCGTCCGAGCCGGCCGAACCGTCCCTGCGCATCGCCGCCCTGGCCGAGCGGACCGCCCGCCGCCTGCATGACGAGAACCGCTTCCGCGAGACCATCGACGAACCCTTCCTGGAGATGGTCGGGCTGGCGGCGATCCTGCACGACGTCGGCAACGCCACCGTCGATCCCGCCATCCTCGGCAAGGCCGGCGCCCTGACGCCGGAGGAGCGGGCCGCCATGCAAACCCACAGCGTCAAGGGCGGGGAGCTGCTGCACCGCGCCAGCCGACACGCCGAAAGCCGCACCTACCTGCACCTCGGCGCGGAAATCGCCCGCAGCCATCACGAAAACTGGGACGGCACCGGCTACCCCGACCGCCTGCGGGGCGAGGCCATCCCGCTCAGCGCCCGCATCGTCGCGGTGGCCGACAGCTTCGACGCCATGACCCGCGACCGCCCCTACCGCAAGGCGCTCAGCGCGGAAGCGGCCGCCGCCGAGATCCGCCGCCTGTCCGGAACCCGCTTCGACCCGGTGGTGGCCGAGGCCTTCCTCGCCGTGGTCGGCCCCTGACCCCTGATGCGCCGCTCCTACAGTTACGAAGTCACGGTCGAGGTCCAGGGCAAGGCCCAGATCGACGGCACCTATGAGGCCGAGGCCGACGCCCGCGCCCGCGCCGACTACCTGCTGAGCCTCGCCAAGTTCACCGCCGTCCGGGTTGTCCGGGTGGACGCCCGCGGCGCCTCCACCGTGCTGTTCGAAAAGGCCTACCAGGGCGGCGGCAAGGTGGTGACCGTCGGCAGCCTGGACGAGGCCCCGCTCTGCGAGGACGTCTTCGCCCTCTACCGCTACCCCGCCCGCCGGGCGCTGGCCCGCGTCATGCGCCCCTGGTGCGACGAGCAGGGCCTGATCCCCCTGGAGGTCCTGCACCGTCCGCTGCTGCTGCGCCAGATCGAGCGAGAAGAGCTGCTGTTCAGCCAGGCGGTCAGCCGCATCGCCGCCGTCCAGGCGCGCGCCAGCCGCACCACCCCCGACGCGCGAGGGGACGAGTTGCGCCGCCTGTTCCGGGAGCTTCTGGAGCGCGCCAAGCACACCGAGGCGCTGGCCCCTTGGTCGCAGCACCTGCGCAAGCACGGGCTGGCCCATCTGCTGGACCACGCCCGCGCCACCCTGCCGGAGGGCGAGGTGCCGCGCGCCGCCACCTTCGCCCTGGCCGACTGGCTGGAGGTCGCCCGCGACTGGCCCGACAAGCTGGGCGCCCTGTGCGAGCTGTTCGGCAACGCGCCCGACCCGGCCACCATCGCCTTCCTGGACGAGGCCATCGCCGAGACCCTGGACGGGCCGCAACCGATCCGCGCCGTGCTGGGCTACGCGCCCGATCTGGCGCGGGCCATGGTCTCGCTTGCCCATCTGGCGCGCGGCACGCTGGACGACCGGCATTGCCACACCCCGGCGCTCGACCGGCTCAACGCGGCGATCGGCCGCTGGCGCCTGCCGCTGACCCGCGCGGTGCTGCTGACCCGCATCGCCCGCGCGCTGGACGGCACCACGCCGCTGACCCGGCAGGGCCGCGCGGCGGACGGCGGCGCCTTCACCGAACTGCTGCCTCTGCTGATCGAGATCGGCGGCGTCCAGGGCGGCGGGCCGATGTGCGTCGCCGTCACCCGCCGCGCCCAGACCGCCTTCGGCGTGGAGGGCGAGGATCTGCCGGTGGAGGAGGCGGTCGGCCGCGTCCTCGACCTTCTGCCCGATCCGGGAACGCGCATCGGCTATCTGCTGGACCTGCTGGCGACGGA
Organism: Pseudomonadota bacterium; assembly: GCA_023416195.1. Taxonomy (GTDB): domain Bacteria; phylum Pseudomonadota; class Alphaproteobacteria; order Azospirillales; family Azospirillaceae; genus Azospirillum. Next base: position 1,797 of record JAEZID010000013.1, read on the forward strand.
GTTCGGCCGCAAGCGGGCGACCATGCTGACCGCGCGGCTGGCCGGCGTGCTGACCCGCGTGTCCAGCCTGCGCGACTTCTTCGCCGGCAACGAGCGGGCCTGGAGCGCCGACACGATCCGCGAGGGCTTCCGCAACCGCCTGTACGCCGGCGGCATCCGCGCCGACATCGCCGACCTGTTCATGCGGCGGCTGGAGCACCTCGCCCTCAACCCGGAGCCGGACCGGCCGGACCGGCCGTCAGGCGTTTCGACGCCCGAACCGCAAACCGTCGATCCGGTGGACGTGCAGACGATCTGCATGCAGCTCCAGGTTCTGGCTGAGCCCCGAACCGTCAAGGGTCCCCATCTGGTGCTCTACTACGAAGGCCGGGAGTATGTGTGCGACCAGAAGACGACGGAGTTCGTGCTCGGCCGCGCCTCGTCCTGCGACATGAGCGTTGGCGCCAAGACAGCGTCGCGCCAGCACGCCATCATCCGCAACCGGCAGGGGGAATTCCTGCTGTTCGACCGCAGCCGCAACGGCACCTATGTCCGGCTGGGTGTGCAGAAGCCGCTGGTGGTGAAGAATTCCAGCGTCTCGCTGACCGGCATGGGCACCATCTACCTGGGCGCCGACCCCAACGGGACCGACGGCGACAAGCGCCATCTGATCCTGTTCCAGCAGTTCTCGGGCAAGTAGGCGGCGTCAGGCCCCGCCGGCCATCAGACTGTCCACCGTGTCCTTCAGCGGACCGATCTGCACCGGCTTGTGCAGCAGGCGGCAGCCCAGCGCGGCGGCTTCGGCCTGACGTTCCGGGGTGGTGTCGCCGGTCAGGATCAGGGCGGGAACCGGCGCGCCCACATGCTTGCGGACCATCTCGACCGCCTGGGCGCCGGTGCCGCCGGCCGGCAGGAAGTGGTCGGCCAGGACAAGGCCCGGACGCCCCGTCGCCGTCGGCAGATTCCGCGCCAGCTCGTCCAGCGACAGCGCGGTCAGCACCTCGTAGCCCCACCCTTCGAGCAGCAGCCCCAATCCCTCGACGATGGAACGGTCGTCGTCCACCACCACGATCAGCCGGCTGATCCCCACCTCCGGCGAGCCCTGCCCGCCGGTCGAACCGCTTCCGCCCCCCGGAACGCCGGCATCGGAAACGACGGTCAACGCCGGGATTCCCCACGGGAATGCGGGGCAGCTTCCACCCGCCTCAATCAATACACGCGACATGATAGTTTTCACCGGCGCTTCACAACTTCGTTTTCGTTCACGCACAAACAAAAATTGGCTAAAATGAAATGCAGCCACAGCGCGGCACGATCTGATCTGTGTCCATTTCGAACAGGAAACATTTTGTTTTTCAAAATTTCGCGAGCCTGCAATTTAATTTTTTGTCGGACGCGGCAGAATACGGCCTTATGCGTCTATTCGCTTTATCTGATTGAGCCGGGGCGCTCAACTCTGCAAAAACGCATATGAGACACTGTACAATGTAGAGGCGTGATGCCTCAATCCCGCCACCCGCCTGCACGGAAAAGGGGCTCCCGACGTTTGGCGGAAGCCCCTGATTGTTCCAGACTGTGTCCCCGGCGCAACGAACGCCGGATCAGGTCCGCAGGCTGCCGCCCGTGGCCTTGGCGACCGCGGCGACGATCTTCTGGCCGATGGCCTCGATGTCTTCCTCGGTCAGGGTGCGGTCGGTCGGCT
>JAEZID010000025.1 GCA_023416195.1 Pseudomonadota bacterium
AGAGCCTGTCCTGAAAGATTATTTCCGGGCGAGCCGCCGGAGCATGAGGCGGATCATGGCGGTGCGGATGAAGGCAACGGAGGTGCGGAGGTACTGCTCGTAATGGCGTACGAGTCGGCGGCACCGCGTGAGCCATGACAGCGTTCGTTCGACCAGCCACCGCTTCGGAAGCACGACAAAGCCTTTGGCCTGATCGGAGCGTTTGACGATCTCCAGCCGCCAGTCACCGGCGTTGCTGACCTTGGTGGCCGCGACGTCCCCTTGGTAGCCGCCGTCGGCGAAGATCACTCGGATGAAGGGGAACAGTGCGCGGGTAGCCTTGTCCAGGACCACGGCGGTGCCGGCGCGGTCCTGGATGTCGGCACGGTGGACGGCGACGTTCAGGAGCAGCCCGAGCGTGTCGACGAGGATGTGGTACTTGACGCCCTTGATCTTCTTGCCCGCGTCGTAGCCGACCGGGGCCGCCGCCCCCCCCTTTTCCGCCGCGCGGACGCTTTGGCTGTCCACCACAGCGGCGGTCGGGCTGGCCTCGCGGCCGTCCTGCTCGCGAACCTGCTGGTAGAGGTCGTGGTGGATGCGCTCCAGCGTCCCCTCCCAAGCCCACAGGTGCAGATAACCGTGCACCGTGCTACGCGGCGGCAAGTCCTTGGGCAGGTGACGCCACTGGCAGCCCGTCTCCAGCACGTACAGCACGCCGTTCAGCACCGCCCGAAGATCGACGCTGCGGTGCCGCCCACCACGCCGCGCTGGCGGGATAAGCGGCTCGACGATCCGCCATTCCTCGTCGCTCAGGTCGCTCGGGTACCGCAGCCCGCTGCGATCATGGCGCTCGCGTTTCTCCGGCGTCCACATCTTCACCTCCAGCCTGGAGGTGACTTTGAATCACAACCGATTCATCCAATTCAACTTCTTCTCGGACGGGCTCTAAGACCGGCGCTTGAAGGGCTCTATTTAGGCGCCGTTGGCCCACCTGTCTGAGGATAGGCAGCAAGGTTCACCTGAAACGTCACCTTGAGGCCGATGAGTTGCATCGGTTGTACAAGGAAGCGAAGGGTGCGACTAGAATCTACCACGGATGCGCGAAGCATGGCGCTGGTTGACATGTCCTTCGTCAATTTGATAAATGCAAAAAAATGGAACAAAAACGCGCCATCGCGGCGTTGGCCGCGCTCGCCCAGGAATCCCGGATGGACGTCTTCCGGCTGCTGGTACGGCAGGGGCCGGAAGGGCTGCCGGCCGGCGAAATCGCCGAACGGCTCGGCGTGCCGCCGGCCACGCTGTCCTTTCATCTGGCGCAGCTCAGCCACGCCGGGTTGGTGACGTCGCGCCGGCAGAGCCGGTCCATCATCTACAGCGCCGACATCGCCGCCATGAGGGATGTGATCGGCTTCTTGCTGAACGATTGCTGCTCCGGCCATCCCGAGCTGTGCAGCCTGGGAGCCGTCACCGGTTCGGACGAAGGCGCGTGCTGTGGTCCGGGCGAAGCGAAACAGGCCGGCGGACGCTAACAGGGACGAATCATGACGATACGTGTTGGCATCAACGGCTTTGGCCGCATGGGGCGGCTCGCCTTCCGCGCTGCCCACGGCAACCCGGATTTCGAGATCGTCCACATCAACCAGGTTAAAGGCGGAGCGGTCGCGGCCGCCCATCTGATCGAGTTCGACAGCGTCCACGGCCGCTGGCCGGTGCCGGTGTCGGCCGGTGAGGACCACCTTGCCGTGGACGGCCGCCGCGTCGGCTTCACCGAGCACGGCAAGCCGGCCAACATTCCCTGGCGCGACCTCGGGGTCGAGCTGGTCATTGAAAGCTCCGGCAAGTTCGTCACCACCGACGCGAACCGTCCGCATTTCGAGAACGGCGCGCGCAAGGTGGTGGTGGCCGCGCCGGTCAAGACGCCGGGCGCGCTCAACATCGTCATGGGCATCAACGACCACCTCTATGATCCCGCCGAGCACGACCTCGTCACGGCGGCGTCCTGCACGACCAACTGCCTCGCTCCGGTGGTGAAGGTGATCCACGAGGGGCTGGGCATCCGCCACGGCGTCATCACCACCATCCACGACGTCACCAACACGCAGGTCATCGTGGACGCCCCGCATAAGGATCTGCGCCGGGCGCGTTCGGCGCTGACGTCGCTGGTGCCGACCTCCACCGGATCGGCGACGGCCATCGCGCTGATCTATCCCGAACTGAAGGGCAAGCTGAACGGCATGGCGGTGCGTGTGCCGCTGCTGAACGCCTCCATCACCGACTGCGTGTTCGAGGTGGCGCGGCCGACCTCGGCGGCGGAGGTCAACGCGCTGTTCAAGGCGGCGGCGTCCGGCCCGCTGGCCGGCATCCTCGGCTACGAGGAGCGGCCCCTGGTGTCCGTCGATTTCCGTTCCGACCCGCGCTCGTCCATCGTGGATGCGCTGTCCACCATGGTCGTGGACGGCACGCAGGTGAAGCTCATCGCCTGGTACGACAACGAGATGGGCTATGCCAACCGCCTCGCCGAGCTGACCGCCAAGGTGGCGCGTTCCCTATGAACGACCTGCGCAACTACGCCATCGTCACGGCGGCCTACTGGGGCTTCACGCTGACCGACGGCGCGTTGCGCATGCTGGTGCTGCTGCACTTCAACGCGCTGGGCTACACGCCCTTCCAACTGGCCTTCCTGTTCGTGCTGTACGAGTTCTTCGGCATCGTCACCAATCTGGTGGGGGGCTGGGTCGGCAGCCGGCTGGGGCTGAAGGTGACGCTGTTCGCCGGGTTGGCCTTGCAGGTGGCAGCGCTGCTGATGCTGTCGCTGGTCGATCCGGATTGGACGATGGTGCTGTCGGTCACCTACGTCGTGGCCGCGCAGGGGCTGGCCGGGATCGCCAAGGACCTGACCAAGATGTCGTCCAAGAGCGCCATCAAGCTGGTGGTGCCGGAGGACAAGGGCGGCGCCCTGTTCCGCTGGGTCGCCCTGCTGACCGGGGCGAAGAACGCGTTGAAGGGGGTGGGGTTCTTCCTGGGCGGCCTGCTGCTGTCCGTCCTGGGCTTCCGAGGCGGGCTGTGGGCCATGGCGGCCGGGCTGGCGCTGGTGCTGCTGGTCTCGGCGCTGCTGCTGCGCGGCGACTTCGGCCGGTCGAAGGCGAAGGTGAAGTTCACCCAGCTGCTGTCCAAGACGCCGGCCGTCAACCGGATGGCGGCGGCGCGTTTCTTTCTGTTCGGGGCGCGCGACGTCTGGTTCGTGGTCGGCGTGCCGGTGTTCCTGGCCAGCCAACTCGGCTGGTCGGCGGCGGAGGTCGGGGCCTTTCTGGCCGCCTGGGTGATTGGCTACGGCGTGGTGCAGGCGGCGGCGCCAAGCCTCGTCGCGCGCTCTCCCGATGGCCTGTCGGCGGAGGTGCGGGCGGCGCGCGCCTGGACTCTGGTCCTGGCGCTGATCCCGGTCGGTCTGGCGGGCGCGCTGGCGGCGGGGCTCGATCCGGCGGTGAGCGTCATGGTCGGGCTGGGGCTGTTCGGCGTGGCCTTCGCCGTGAACTCCTCGGTGCACTCCTACCTGATCCTGGCCTACACCGACACCGACAAGGTCGCGCTGAACGTCGGCTTCTATTACACGGCCAATGCGGGCGGACGGCTGGCGGGCTCGTTGCTCAGCGGCCTGTCGTACCAGTGGGGTGGCGTCATCGGCTGTCTGCTGGTGGCCGGGGCGCTGGTCGCTGTGTCCTTCCTCATTACCCTGCTGCTTCCCATCGAGAGGCCGTCCGCCGCCCTCGCGGCCCTTCCCGACCCCCGTTGAAACCGATCCGGAGCACAGAGCCATGGGCGCGCAAACCGACCTCGACACGCGTGAGCGGGGTGCCGCGGCGCTCGGTGTCTTCGAGCGTTACCTCAGCCTGTGGGTGGCGCTGTGCATCGTTGCGGGGATCGCGCTGGGGCACCTGATGCCGGGTGTGTTCTCCGCGATCGCGGCGGCCGAGGTCGCCAAGGTCAACCTGCCGGTGGCGGTGCTGGTCTGGCTGATGATCGTGCCGATGCTGCTGAAGATCGACTTTGGCGCGCTGCACCAAGTGAGGGAGCACTGGCGCGGCATCGGCGTGACGCTGTTCGTCAACTGGGCGGTCAAGCCGTTTTCCATGGCGCTGTTGGGCTGGCTGTTCATCGCCATGCTGTTCCGCCCGCTGCTGCCCGCCGATCAGATCGACGGCTACATCGCCGGGCTGATCCTGCTCGCCGCCGCGCCCTGCACGGCGATGGTCTTCGTCTGGTCGAACCTGTGTGGGGGCGAGCCGCACTACACGCTGAGCCAAGTGGCCCTGAACGACCTCATCATGATGGTCGCGTTCGCGCCCATCGTCGGGTTGCTGCTGGGCGTGGCGTCGATCACGGTGCCCTGGGACACGCTGCTGTTGTCGGTCGTGCTGTACATCGTGATCCCGGTCATCGCGGCGCACCTGTGGCGGCGCAGCCTGCTGGCATCGGGTGGGGAGAGGGCGCTCCAGCGCGTGCTCGGGCGGTTCCAGCCGGTGTCGCTGGTGTCGCTGCTGGCGACACTGGTCCTGCTGTTCGGCTTTCAGGGGGAGCAGGTGCTGGCGCAGCCCTTGGTCATTCTGCTGCTGGCGGTGCCGATCTTGATCCAGGTGTACTTCAATGCCGGGCTGGCCTACTGGCTGGCGCGGCGCTTTGGCGTGGCGTGGTGCGTGGCGGCGCCCGGCGCGCTGATCGGCGCGTCCAATTTCTTCGAACTGTCGGTCGCGGCGGCCATCAGCCTGTTCGGCCTGCAGTCCGGCGCGGCGCTCGCCACCGTCGTCGGCGTGCTGGTCGAGGTGCCGGTGATGCTCTCCGTCGTGCGGATCGTGACCGCGACGAAGGATTGGTATGAGCGGAAAGCCTGACGACGGTTCCTGACGCGGCGGGCTGGATGAACCTTTTGTTGCGCTCGGCCCGCGCGCTTGACCCAGTGTGTTGTATTCGATAATCAAACAAATATCGAAATATTAAGGACCGCTGTGGAGACCGGCATGACGCCCGAGAAGCCCTACAACGTGCTGTTCCTTTGCACCGGCAATTCGGCGCGCAGCATCATGGCGGAATGCCTCATGCGCCGCTGGTCGAATGGGCATTTCAATGCCTTTTCGGCGGGCAGCATGCTGCGCGGCGTGGTGGACCCGATGGCGCTCGACCTGCTGCGCCGCTTCAACCATCCGGTGGACGGTCTGCGCAGCAAGGACTGGAACGAGTTCGCGCGGCCTGACAGCCCGGCGCTCGACTTCGTCTTCACCGTCTGCGACAAGGCGGCCGGGGAGCCCTGCCCGGTCTGGCCGGGCCAGCCGATGACCGCGCACTGGGGTGTCGAGGATCCGGTGGAGGTGGTCGGCACGGAGGAACAGCGGATGAAGGTCTTCCGGCGTGTCTATCTGGAACTGGACAATCGGATCAAGATTTTCGCGAGCCTGCGCATCGACAGCCTGGACCGTTTGACGCTGAAGCGCCGCCTGGACGAGATCGGCCGAACCCATCGGACGGACGCCGACGTTGCGTAAGGGCCCGCGTGGCGAGGGGGCGACATCGAAAGCGCATAATAGTCTATAAATCTAATATTCATTGACCGGTTGCGCCGCTGAATGCATCATCAATTCTCTACTGATTAAATCGGTTTATGGCGTCGGCCTTAGGGCGGTTGCCGGAGAATGGAGAGGTGCATGGCTTTCGGAGTTTCCCCCGTGTTGGCGCGGCTTTCTCTTGCCGCGCTGCTGACGGCCGGCGTCCTGGCCGCCCCTCATCTGGCCGCCCGTCCGGCGCTTGCCACGGAAGCGGCGACCAACGGCGCAGCCATCGCCTATGAGCGGGACTGGCTGGTGACGCCAAAGGCGGCGCGGGACCTGATCGCGGCCGGCGCCGTGGTCCTGGATGCCCGCGACCCGAAGCTGAAGGCGGCGGAGCCGCTGCCCGGAGCCTCGGTTCTGGTCTGGCAAGACCTGTCGGAACCGAACCTGCCGACCAAGGGCCGTCTGATCGCCGACGACACCGTGCTCACCGCCAAGCTGCAAGCGCTGGGCGTGTCCAAGGACAAGCCGGTGGTCGCCGTGGCCGACCCGGTGAAGGGTTGGGGCGAGGACGGCCGCATCGTCTGGACCCTGCGCACGCTGGGGCACGGCAAGGCGGTGCTGGTGGATGGCGGGCTGCCGGCGCTGCTGAAGGACGGCCCTCTGCCGGTGCAAGCCGCCGCCAAGGGCGACTTCGTCGTGCAGCGCACCGACCGTTTCGAGATCAAGCGCGAGGATCTGAGGGCGTCGCTGGGCGCGCCGGGCCTCGTGGTGATCGACGCCCGCGAGCCGCGCGAGTACGAGGGCAAGACGCCCTACGGCGAGACCCGCGGAGGCCATGTGCCGGGCGCCAAGCACATCTGGTACCGGGACTTCCTGGACAAGGACGGCAAGCTGCTGCCCCGCGCGGAGATCGAAAAGCTGCTGGCCTCCAAGGGGGTGTCGAAGGACACCAGCATCGTCTCCTACTGCACCGGCGGCATCCGTTCGGGCTGGTTCACCACGGTG
>JAEZID010000148.1 GCA_023416195.1 Pseudomonadota bacterium
GGTCCTGCGCCCGCAGGACGTCGGCCTGCTCGCCGCGCTGGGGATCGACACCGTCACCGCCGTCGCCCGGCCGCGCGTGCGCGTCGTCCTGGCCGGCGGCCCGCGTTCGGGACCCGAGGCGCTGGGCGCCATGCTCGCCGCCCTCGTCACCCGCGACGGCGGCCTTCCCGAGGTGATCGGCCCGCTCGCCGACCGCGCCGCCCTGGCCAATGCCTACGCCGCTTCCGGCGCCGATCTGCTGCTCTCCGCCGGCCGCACGGGGGTGGGGGAGGACGACGTGGCCCCGCTGGCGCTGGCCGACGCCGGGTCGCTGGTGGTGCACGGGGTGGCGATGCGTCCCGGCGATTCGGCCGGGCTCGGCGTCGCGGCGGGCGTTCCCGCCCTGCTGCTGCCGGGCGAGCCGATGGCCTGCCTCGCGGCTTATGAACGGCTGGCCGGCCGCGCCGTCCGCCGCATGGCCGGCCGCGACGCCGCGCTGCCCCACCCGACGCGCGAGGCGGTCACCGCGCGCAAGCTGGTCTCGGAGATCGGCTGCGCCGACCTCTACCGCGTGCGCCTGACCGACGACGGGACGGTGGAGCCGCTGGCCTCCCCCTCCGTGCCCGGCCTGTCCGGGGCGGTGCGCGCCGACGGTTTCGTGCTGATCCCGGCGGACAGCGAGGGCGTCCCCGCCGGCTCGCCCGTGACCGTGTATGGATTTGGCGGTACGATCCGCGGCTGAACGCTATTGCCTCCCTCCCTAACCCTCCCCCGCCTTTGGCGATGGAGGGAACTCAAGCTCCCTCTCCCGCGAAGCGGGGGAGGGTCGGGGAGGGGGCAAAACGCTGACGACACAAAGACTTTCGGGAGCCATCAGCGTGCCCAACGAGGACATCCGGCGATTCGTCGCGCAGGCGGCGCGGCAGGAACAGTTCCTGGAGGTCGTCGGCCGTGACGAGGCCGAAGCGCGCTTCCGCCGCCACCTCGACCTGCGGCCCAAGGAGGCGGAGACGGTGCCGCTGTCGGCGGCGCTCGGCCGCGTGCTCGCCGCCGACGTGCTGTCGGAGGTGGACGTGCCGGGCTTCGACCGGTCCTCGGTGGACGGCTTCGCCGTGCTGGCCGCCGCGACCCGTGGCGCCAGCGAGGACACCCCCGTCGTCCTGCGCCTGAACGAGGAGGTGCTGTCCGCCGGCCGCGTCCCCGCCATCACCGTCGCCCCCGGCACCGCCACGGTGATCGCCACCGGCGGCATGCTCCCGCGCGGCGCCGACGCCGTGGTGATGGTGGAACACACCGAATCCCGCGACACCGGCAACGAACTGCTGGTCGAAATCCGCAAGCCGGTCGTCCCCGGCGCCTTCGTGGCTGCCGCCGGCTCCGACATCGGGCGCGGCGAGACGGTGCTGCGCAAGGGTCAGGTGCTGACCTCGCGCGAGATCGGCGTGCTGGCCGCCATCGGCCGGGCCGACGTGTCCGTCGTGCGCCGCCCGCGCGTCGCCATCCTGTCCACCGGCGACGAGATCGTCGCCCCCGGCGAGCCGATCCGCGCCGGCCAAGTCTACGATTCCAACGGCGCCATCCTCGCCGCCGCCATCGAGGAACTGGGCGGGGAGCCGGTCCGCCTCGGCGCCGCCCGCGACGACGAGGCCGCGCTCGCCCGCCTCGTCGAGGAAGGGCTGACGTGCGACGCGCTCCTGCTGTCCGGCGGCACGTCGAAGGGGACGGGGGACCTGTCCTACCGCATCGTCAGCCGCCTGACCGACCCCGGCGTGGTCGCCCACGGCGTGGCGCTGAAGCCCGGCAAGCCGCTGTGCCTCGCGGTCACCGGGGGCAAGCCGGTGGTCATCCTGCCGGGCTTCCCGACCTCCGCCATGTTCACCTTCCACGAGTTCGTGGCCCCGGTGATCCGCGCGCTGGCCGGCCTGCCGCCCGCCGCGAAGGAAGCCGTTCCCGCCACGCTGCCCCTGCGGCTGGGGTCGGAGCGCGGGCGGACCGAATACGTCATGGTCTCGCTGGTGCGCGGATCGGACGGGGGCCTCGCGGCCTATCCGCTGTCCAAGGGCTCTGGTGCTGTGACCGCCTTCAGCCACGCCGACGGCTTCATCGCCATCGACTCGCAGGCCGAGGGGGTGGAGGCCGGCACGCCCGTGTCGGTCCAGCGCATCGGCCGCGACACCGCGCCCGCCGACCTGATCGTGATCGGCAGCCATTGCGTCGGCCTCGACGCCATCCTCGGCGACCTGATCGGGGAGGGGGTGACGGTCAAGGCGCTGAACGTCGGCTCCATGGGCGGGCTCGCCGCCGCCCGGCGCGGGGAGTGTGACATCGCCGCAATCCACCTGATGGATCCGAAGACCGGCGAGTACAACCGCCCCTTCCTGACGTCCGCGCTCGACCTCGTGCCCGGCTACCGCCGCCTTCAGGGCATCGTCTTCCGCAAGGGAGACCGGCGTTTCGACGGCAAGTCGGTGGAGGACGCGGCCCGCCTCGCCATCGCCGATCCCGACTGCATCCTGGTGAACCGCAATTCCGGCAGCGGCACGCGCATCCTGACCGACCGCCTGCTGGGCGAGGCGCGCCCCGCCGGCTACTGGTCGCAGGCCAAGTCGCACAACGCCGTGGCCGCCGCCGTGGCGCAGGGCCGCGCCGACTGGGGCGTGGCCATCGACAGCGTGGCCAAGCTCTACGATCTCGGCTTCCTGCCCTTGCAGGAGGAGCATTACGACTTCGTCATCCCCCGCGACCGCCGCACCCGCCCCGCCGTCCAACGCTTCCTGGCGGCGCTGGAGGACGGGGCGGTCGGGGAAAAGCTGAAGGCGCTGGGGTTCGTGCGATCGTCGTGAACGGTTGCCCCCTCCCTAACCCTTCCCCCGCCTTTGGCGGTGGAGGGAACAAGGCTCCCTCTCCCGCGATAGCGGGGGAGGGTCGGGGAGGGGGTATCGGCCTTTACCGCTCCGGCAGGGGAATGAACTCCGTCTCGCCGGGCACGACATCGAACCGCCCGGCCTTCCAGTCGGCCTTGGCCTGCTCGATGCGGTCCTGGGAGCTGGAGACGAAATTCCACCAGATGTGGCGCGGCCCGTCCATGGCGGCCCCGCCCAGCAGGATCAGCCGCGCGTCGGTCTCGGCCTCCACCGTCGCCGGCTCGCCGGGGCGCAGCACGAGCAGCCGCCCGGCCTCGAAGCGGTCGCCGAAGATCGTCACCGTGCCGTTGGCGATGTACAGCGCCCGTTCCTCCTGGTCGGCATCCACCGGTAGCTTCGCGCCGGCCTCCAGCGCGGCGTCCACGTACAGCGTTTCCCACAGCGTCGTCATGGGGGAACGCGCGCCGTACGCCTCGCCCGCGACGACGCGCAGGCGCTTGCCTTCGCCCTCGACCACCGGCAGTTCGTCGGCGCCCAGATGGACGAAGGCCGGATCGACCTCCTCATGCGTCTTGGGCAGGGCGACCCAGGACTGGATTCCGGACAGCCAGCGGTCCCGCCCCCGCTCGTCGGTGGCGGAGCGTTCGGAATGGGCGATGCCGCGCCCGGCGGTCATCCAGTTCACCGCGCCCGGCCGGATCGACAGCGCCGTGCCCAGGCTGTCGCGGTGCATGATCTCGCCCTCGAACAGATAGGTGACGGTGGCGAGCCCGATGTGCGGGTGCGGGCGCACGTCGATGCCGCTGCCGGCCTTCAGCATCGCCGGCCCCATCTGGTCGAGGAAGACGAACGGCCCGACCATGCGCTTTCGCGCCGAGGGCAGCGCGCGCCGCACCTCGAAGCCGCCGATGTCGCTGGTGCGCGGCACGATCACCGCATCCAGCCAGCCGTCCGGAGTCGCCGGTCCGCTCATGCCAACCTCCCGTCGAGCGTGGTCCCGGTCAACAGGTGGGGCGTGACCCGGCTATGGGCGAGACTTAATGATGCTTGTGCCCGCCACCGCCGCAGGAGCAGCCGCAGCCGCCGGCCGGCGCGGTGACGTGGATGGCGCCGCGCGCGGTCGCCAGGATGACGTCCAGCGGGATGCCCGTGGCCTTCGCCATGTCGCCCAGGCTGGCCGTGTCCGGCACGCCGACGCCGGGTCCGAAGGCCGGATGGATCTGCGCCAGCCGGTCGAGCGCGGCCGGGTCCCCGGCGGTCAGCGCGGCGAGGCTGGTGTCGGCGGTGAGGTCGAGGCTCATGAAAAGTCCCAGCGAGAAAGTTGGCGATGGCGCGCAGGATGCGGCCCGACCAAAGAGGCTTCCTTGACGGCTGTCAAGCATGGCTGAACCCAGAAGGCAAAGCCCGAAAAGACGAAGGGCCCGCGCATCTCTGCGCAGGCCCTTGTCTGTTTTGGTGGAGCCAAGGAGGATCGAACTCCTGACCTCTACAATGCCATTGTAGCGCTCTCCCAGCTGAGCTATGGCCCCGAAACTCTGGGTCGCTGGCCGTTTTGGCCGGCGTCGGTGGAGCGGGATATTGGTCAGGACGGGGGTCCGATGCAAGAGAAAAATTCGCCCCCCGACCGCTTTTTTCCGCTCCTCCGGAAGGGCGGATTACCGCTCCTCCTCGTCCTCGCCTTCGACGTCGACGACCTCGTCCATGTCGTCCTCGCCCAGCTCCGAGGTGTCCTCGATCAGGACGTCGTCCTCGTCCTCGGCGGCGTCGTCGCTTTCCTCGATGTCCTCGACGGAGACGTCGTCCTCGACCTCGTCGAGTTCGGCGGCCTCCTCGTCCTCGGTCTCGACCTCGTCGTCGGTGTCGGCGACCACGGGCGCCTTCTTGACGTCGTCAACCGGCGCCGGACGCGCCTTGCGCGACTTCAGTAACGCCTCGGGATCGAACTGCGCCCCGCAGCTCGGGCACACCGGCGGGTCCTTGCGCAGATCGTAATAGCGCGCGCCACAGCTCGGGCAGATGCGCTTGACGCCCCATTCGGGTTTGGCCACGCCTCGTCCTCCGTCACATTCCTGGGGAATTCACAGTCGAAAAATCTCAAGCCGCGCCCTTTGCCATGACCGCGTGAACTTGTCAAAAAAAAGTTCGCCGCAGCCCTGGCGGGCCTTCACCGTCGTTCCTAAGCTCAAGCTGTCCGGCGGCGTCACCGGCGGCCGGTTTCGAAGAATACGGTCTGACCTTTGGGTCGGGCCACAAAGATAGGGGAGGTCTCGTGCCGTTGCTATCCCCCCGCTGGCGCACCCTGATGGGCGCCAGCCTGATCGCGCTGTCGCCGCTGGCCGCCGCCGCGCAAAACGCCCCCGCCACCCCCACCGACATCGCCCCGGAAGGCGCCACCGGCCGCACCA
>JAEZID010000208.1 GCA_023416195.1 Pseudomonadota bacterium
AGCACCCGATCCCATTCCGAACTCGGCCGTGAAACGCCTCAGCGCCGATGGTACTGCGTCTTAAGACGTGGGAGAGTAGGTCGCCGCCAGGTCGCCACGACGCGCACACAACACAAACACACAACGAAACACGCCGTCACTTGCATCGTCTTCCAAACGAACACCGGAACCGGCCGCCCAAAAAGGGCGGCCGGTTTCGCGTTTGCAGCGGTGCTAACCGTCCGACGATGCTTTTAATTATCCACATCCGGCCTGGCCGTCGGTGACGGCGGCCTCCGCCTCGAACCTGGGCGGTCTCCAGGCTGTTGGCATTGAACGATGTTCGGGAGGTGCCGATGGTTGTCCACAGCGGGGTGGTCATCCCCCGACTTGATCGGGGATAGTTGCGGCGTCTCAAGTCGCTGACTTCGTGAGCCTCATTGCCCATCGGCAGGCTTCGCAACGGAGCCGTCGACTGTCGAGGCCATTTGGCCGCGCACGTCGGTGACCAGCCGATGAAGGTGTTCCGGGGTGCTGTCGGGGCTGAACACCGTCGTTTCAAGGCGCGCGGCCACCTGGGACAGAGCGGTGTAGCCATAGGTGGCTGCCGAACCGTTCAGCCGATGCGCGATGCGGCCGATCGCATCGCGGTTGCCCGTCGCCAGCGCGGCGGCCAGCGCGGCATCGAGATCGCGCAGGACGGTGAGGAACATGCGCTCCAGCCGTCCGGAGATCGCGAACGGTTCCTCCGGTTTCGTCGTGGGCGGGGAAGCGTCGATGCAGGAGGGAGCGTTGCGGGCCAGCGCATCCAGCAGAGCGCTGGGGCTGAGCGGCTTGGTCAGCACCTCGTCGATGCCCGCGGCGACATAGGCGTGCAGGTCTTCGGGGCTGGCGTTGGCCGTCAGGGCGAGGATCGGCGTCATGGCGCGGTCCGCATCCGGCAGGGCGCGGATCCGGCGCGTCGCTTCGACGCCGTCCATGCCGGCGAGGCGGATGTCCATGAGGATCAAATCGAAGGGCTGCTCGGCGATGGCGCCCAGGGCTTCTTCGCCGCTGACCGCGCATCGGACGCGGTGGCCGCCGGGCGCCAGCCATTCCTGCACCACCGCGCGGTTTTCCGGCCCGTCCTCGACGAGAAGGATGTCCAGAACCGGCAGGGGCGGGAGGGACAGGGGCGGACGACCGCCATCCGACGGACGCCCGGCAAGGGAGAGGTCCGCCGCTTCGGCGGGAATGGAGACGAGGAACGACGCGCCGCCAAGAGTACTCCGGCCAACGGTGACCGTTCCGCCCATGTGCTCCACGATGCGCCGCACGATGGCCAGGCCGAGGCCGACGCCTTTCGTGTGGCTGGCGGGGGCCGCGCGGGCATAGGCGTCGAAGATGATCCCGCGCTCGTGCTCCGCCACGCCGGGGCCGCTGTCCTCGACCGCGAAGGTCAGGCGCTGTTCGCCGCCTTCGCCCTGTCGGGCGTCGATGCGGATGGCGACGGCGCCGGCCGGGGTGAACTTGACGGCGTTGGACGCGAGGTTCAGCAGGATCTGGCGCAGGCGCAGCGGGTCGAGCCGGTAGCCGGCGCCGACGTCCTCGCCGACCTCCAGCGACAGGCGCAGGTCCTTGCCGGCCGCCTCGCTCTCCAGCATGGCCAGAACCTCGGCGGCGAGCGCGCGCGGGTCGGCGGGTTCGGGCCGCAGGGAAACCGCGTCGGCTTCCAGCCGCGACAGTTCGAGCACGTCGTCGAGCAGGTGGACGAGATGCCGGCCCGCCCCTTCGGCGATGTCGAGCCGCCGGTCCCAGCCGGTGCCCGGACCGTCGCGCCGCATCAGCCGCACCATGCCGAGCACCGCGTTCAGCGGGGTGCGCACCTCGTGGCTGAGCCAGCCGAGGAACAGGGTCTTTCGCTCGGCGACGGCGGCCAGCTCGGCGCTCTTGGCCTCCAGCGCGCTGGTGCGGGCGGCGACCTGACGCTCCAGGATGCCCTGCTGATGGGCCAGCGCGTCCACGGCGAGACCGACGAAATGAAAGGTCAGGCCGAGCACGACGATGACCAGCGCGAAGCCGAACATGGTCAGGCCGGACTGGTCCGCCGGGAGGGGGCCGGCGTTGGCGACCACCGTGCCCGCTGTCGTCAGCGTCAGGATGGGCATCGCGAGCACGGAGCCGAGCAGCCCATGGCGCACCGCCACGACCAGCGCCACCGCCAGCGCCAGGATGGCGACGTGCGGAATCGTCACGGTGGACAACAGGATCGGCAGCGGCACCAGCGCCAGCATCCCGAAAAGGGGGCGCCAGTCGGCGGCGAGCGCGCGCCGCCGTTCCCAGACCACGGCCATGGGACCCAGCAGGAACAGGCCCAGCGCGTTGCCGGTGACGACGATGAACAGCTTCGTCACGATGCCGCCCAGCGAACCGTCGGGGCTGAGGGTGCCGATGCCGATCAGCGGGTCCTTCAGAACCAAAACCGGGCAGGTCAGCAGCGGCGGGATCAGGCACACCCGGACCAGATAGGAGGCGAGCCGCCCATAGGGCTCCCCGGTTTCCGCCGCGTCCCATCGGCCGAACCGGCGGTCGGCCCGTCCGGCGAGCCAGACCTGCATCACGTCGAGCGCCGTCGTGGACAGCCCAGCGAGCGCCGCGACCGGCAAAGGCAGGCCGGAGCGCAGGCTGTAGTAGACGAAGGACGCCGTCATCGAGGCGGCGGCGATGGCGCCCAGCCCGGCGGAGCCCAGCGTGCGCACGCACAGCAGGCCGACGCCGGAACTGAACCAGATGACCGTCCAGTTCGCTTCGGGAAGGCGCGCCACCTTCACGCTCAGGAGCACCGCCCCATAATAGCACAGGGCGAACAGGATCCCGAGGGCGACCGTTCGGACCGGGCGGGCGGCGCTGAACATGGGGGGTGGGGCAACCGGCTGTTGAAGGCGCGGCACTATGCCATCATCGACGGCGCCGCGTGGACCATATAATGCGTGCGAACACACCCGGTGCGTGCGCGTCGTCCGCTGCGCGCGATGCGGCCGAGAGGGTCTGGAGGGGCATGGTGCAAGGCACGGTTCTGGTGGTGGAGGATGCGCCCGAGGTCCGCGAACTGTACGCCGACGGCCTGGAAGCGGCGGGGTTCCGGGTGCTGCGGGCAGCCGACGCCGCCACCATGGCGCGGCTTCTGGCCAGCGACCGCCCGGATCTGGTCCTGCTCGACATCGACCTGCCCGACGGCAACGGATTGGAATGCGCGCGCCGGATGCGGATCCGCGATCAGGCCGGGCTGATCTTCGTCACCGTCCGCACCGACAACGAGGACCGGATCGCCGCGCTGGAGGATGCCGGCGACGATTACGTGACCAAGCCGGTGGACCCGCGCGAGCTGGTGGCGCGGGTGCGCAACCTTCTGCGCCGCCGCTCGCCCGACCGCTCGCCCGACGACAACTATGTGCGCTTCGACGGCTGGACGCTCGATCTGGTGCGCCGCGCGCTGTTCCGGCCGGACGGTTCCTTCCTGGCGCTGACCGCCGGGGAGTTCAACATCCTGGCCGCCCTGGCGATGATGCGCCCGAACCCGGTCAACCGCGAGTATCTGCTCGACGTCATCAGCAGCCGCGACCGGGCCAACGTCAGCGAGCACACGGTGGACACGCTGGTGATGCGCCTGCGGCGCAAGATGCGCCAGGACAACGGACGGGACGCCCCCATCCTCACCGTGCGCGGCGTCGGCTACGCGCTGGCGGGCGAGAGCGGCGATTCGTAGCGGCCCGCGCCTCGTCTTCTTCAACGTCCGTTGAGAATGGGGCGCGGCCGATTGCGCCGCCTTTATTTGCCGTGACTAACTCCGCGCAATCCGGTCGAAACGCGCGTTCAAGGGTTGTGTCATGGCAAATCGGTTCAAGCTCACTCGTGGCGGCGATTACAACGAGAATTCCTCCGAAGACATTTACACGACCTCTTACGCGCATCCTGTCACGCCCGGCCTCATCGCGTCCCTCAACGAGTGGGTGATCCTGGGCTATTACCAGAACGTCTCCTCGCCATACCCGAACAACGTCAGCACCGACCCGAGCGAAATGCTGCGCCGCTTCCGTTTCGAGGGGTACCTCCAGGGCGAGGCGCTCATCTCGAAATGGACCGTGCAGGCCGATCCGGGAAGCGCCAGCCCGTTCATTCCCAGGCGCGACAACGCGGGCTACCTGTTCGACTATTCCGCCGGAACCGACCGGACGCACATGACCGGCGGGTCCTTCGCCGACCGGCTGATCGGCTCGCCCTACGCCGACACGCTGGCCGGCGGCCTTGGCGCCGATACCCTGACCGGCGGTGCCGGCAAGGACCTCTTTCACGGCACCCTGGATGAGCTGGACGGCGACACCATCACCGAGATCGGGCTGCGGGAGGACCAGATCCGCATCGACGGCGTCACCGGGTCCTTCCTCAGCTTGCAGAACACGGTCGTGAACGGCGGCCTCGATCTCGGCGGCGGCCGGACGCTGACCTTCGACGCTCTGCCGGCGGGGACGCATCTGGGGGTCGAGGAGCGGGACGGCAGCACGTACCTGACCCTGTATGACCGCTTCGCCTTCTCGTCGCGGGCCGACAGCCACACCGATGCGCCCGGCAACGATTTCCGCGCCTATTCGTACAACACGCCCACCCTGGTGACCTTCAGCACCGGCGACGCCATCAGCGGCGGCGACGGGACCGACACGCTCGACGTCGTTCTGGAGACGTCCACCACCACCGGCGCCGCGACGGTCTCGGGATTCGAAACCCTGAACGTCACCGTCCTGGGCGACGCCAACAATTGGGAGCAAGGCACGTTCGACGCGGCGAACGTCAGCGACTCCTCCATCAAACTGCTCGGCTCGGCGGTCATCAACGTCACCAACGCGTCGGTGAGCATCGACGGGTCGGGCATGCAGGGCTACTTCTACGCGACCTTCTCCGGCGGCGACGTGAAGGTGGTGGGCAGCGCGCGGTACGACACCTTCGATTTCGGCACGACGCTGGACGGCAACGACACGGTCATCGGCGGCGCGAACGACGTGCTGCGGGCGACCATCACCGACTGGTCGTCCTCGGCCGCCCGGCCGAGCATAACCGGGGTCGAGAACCTCGTCCTTCATGGGACCGACCTCGGCACGGTCGACATGGGGGCGGTGAGCGGGGCGTCGCAGGTGGAGTTCACCGGCGACGGCGACGTCACCGTGACCGGCCTCGGCGTCGGATCGCCGAGCATGACGGTCCGGGCGTCCACCCTGAACGGCCGGCTCACCCTGACCCAGGACGTGTCCTGCGGGCTGACGGTCTACGGCTCGCAATCCGCCGACACGATCAAGGGCGGCTCCGGCAGCAACTCCATCTACCTGGGGGGCGGGAACGATTCCATGATCGGCGGCACCGGCTTCGTCTGGGCCGAGGGTGGGCTGGGCGACGATTTCGTGGACGGCCGTGCCGGCATGGGCTTCTTTGCCGGCGAAGATGGAAACGACACCCTCCTCGGCGGCGCGCACCCCGACTGGCTGTCGGGGGGAGCCGATGCCGATTCGCTGTCGGGGGGCGGCGGCGCCGACACGCTGCGAGGCGACTCCGGCGCGGACACGCTGACCGGCGGCGCGGGAGCCGACATCTTTCGGATCGGTTATTTCGACTATGGCGACATCGACGTCATCACGGACTTCACCAGCGAAGACCGGATCATCTTCGCCGACGATTACGGGTGGAACCATCCGTTGAGTGGCCCGATCACCGAAGGCCGCGATTTTTGGGAAATACCGTGGCAAGGCGCGGCGGTCGAATTCGTGGGCGGCGACGCCATCGTCCGCGTCGACAACGACACGCGATGGGGTGGCGGCGAGATCCTAGCCGTGCGGATCGCCAACGTCGGCAACCGGACGCTCAAGGACTTCGCGGTCGTCAACGGCGCCCTCACCGTGTTGCCGCTCCCGCCCCCGCCGCCCGCCGATACCGGCGGTTCGGACGGCGGCGGAAGCTCAGGCGGCGGACAGACCAGCACGCAGACGATCGGCGGCACCACCGTGCAGACGACGGTCACCACGGGCAACAACGGCATCCCCAGCGTGTCGCTGTCGGTGACGCCGCCCACCGGCGCCACGCCGGTGGCGGTGCCGATCACGGGCGGCTCCTCCGGCACGGCGATCACCGCGACGGTGCCGGCCGGCGTCGGGCTGTCGGCGTCCGGGCCGCAGAATCCGGTGACCCCGGATGCGGCGGCCAGCGCCCTGACCGCGTCGGTCGCGGCGCTGGAGAGCGACCCGGCCCGCAGTGCGGAGTTGACGCAGGCCATCGCCGGCTACACCGGAAGCCTGCCCGCCGGCACATCCCTGACCGTGCGTACCATCACCCCGAGCGTCAGCGGCGGCGTTCCGGGCGCACCGATCACCATCACCGGCGGCGGCGCAGGGGGCGAGGCCATGGTGATCGACACGCGCGCCCTGCCGCCGGGAACCCAGCTGAACCTCGACAATGTCGGCTTCGTGGTGCTCGTCGGCAACGCGCTGGTCGGCGGTGGTGCCGGCTCGCAGGTCGCCTACGGCGACGGCGCCGGCCAGACCTTCGTGCTGGGCGCTGACGACGACACGCTGCACGGCGGCGGCGGCGACGACTTCGTCGGGTCGAAGGGCGGCAACGACGTGCTCTCCGGCGGGCAGGGCAACGACACGGTGCAGGGCGGCGAGGACAACGACCGCCTGTTCGGCAACACCGGTCGTGACGTGCTGTACGGCAACATGGGGGCCGACAGCCTGTGGGGTGGACAGGACGGCGACACGCTCTACGGCGGGCGGGACGACGATGCGCTGTCCGGCGATGCCGGCGATGACGTCCTGTACGGCGACCTCGGCAACGACACGCTGACCGGCGGTGACGACCGTGACACGGTGCAGGGCATGGACGGGGGCGACCGGCTGTTCGGCAACCGTGGGCAGGATCTGCTGTTCGGCAATGCGGGCGCCGACACGCTCCATGGCGGCGCGGACGGCGACACGCTCTACGGCGGACGGGACGACGATGCGTTGTTCGGCGATGCCGGCGATGACGTCCTGTACGGCGACCTCGGCAACGACACGCTGACGGGCGATGCCGGGGCCGACCTGTTCGTCCTGACCGGCGGCGCCGGGCATGACGTCATCACCGATTTCAGCGACGCCGAGGGCGATCGGATCAGGATGACGCCCGGACTGCCCTATCGCGTCACGGGCAACGCGGCCGGGGAGGCGGTCATCGTCTTCGGCGCGGACGACAGCGTCACGTTGTCCGGCGTCCGCGTCGATCAGGTGCACGGCGGCTGGTTCGTCTTCGGCTGAACCGCGAACTCACCCGCTTTGGACCGCGACGCGGTACCGGCCTCTTTTTTCGTTCGCCAACCGGCGGACCGCCCCCGGACCACCCCCCGAAACGCTCTGGAAAATTTTTCCGGAGGCGTGGGAATAGAGGGGCGCCTCGCGCGTATGCGAGGGGAATGTTGCCGGTGGGGTGAATGAAGCACGAGTTGGACAAGCATCTGGACGTCTTGCGACGGTACGCCCTGGTGCTGATGCGCGACCCCGAGCAGGCCGAGGACCTCGTCCAGGAGGCGGTGCTCAAGGCGATCGAGGGGGCGGAGACGTTCCAGGAGGGGCGCGATCTGCGCACCTGGCTGCTGGCCATCGTCCACAACTGCTTCGTCAGCCGCTGGCGCCGCCGGCAGGCCGAGGGGCAGGCGGCCGGGGCTCTGACCGCTTTCACCGAGCCGTACGTTCCGCCGACCCAGGCCAGCCGCGTCCAGCTTGGCCAGACCATGACGGCTCTGATGGCCCTGCCGGTCGAGCAGCGCGAGGTGCTGGTCCTCGTCGCCCTGGACGGGATGACCTACCGGGACGCGGCCGAATGCCTGGGCGTTCCGGTCGGGACCGTGATGTCGCGCCTGGCCAGGGCCCGCGAGGCGCTGCGCTCGGCAATCGGTGAAACCCGCCAGGACAAGCCGGCCGACCGGCCCCGCCCCTCGTTGCGCGTGGTGAAGCAGCCATGAACGAAGACATCAGCGAAATCGACCTCAACGCCTACGTCGACGGCGAACTCGACCCCCGGCGCCGGATCGAGGTGGAGGCCTATCTGGAAACCCACCCGGAGGCCGCGGCGCGCGTCATGCACGACATGCGGGTGCGCGACGAGATCCGCCTGTTCATGACGGAGCCGGCCATGGTGGAGCCGGCCATTGTGGAGCCGGTTGCGGCTGCCCCTTCGGCACTCCCGGAGGACGCGGCGGCGCCCGCCCCGCAGCCGCTTCCCATGGACATGCCGCACCCGCGCCGGCCGTTGCGGTCGTCGTCCATGAAGACTCTGATTGGGAAAAGTCTGGTTGGCCGGACGGGCGGGCGCGCCCGCGCGGCGGTCGGGCGTGGACGGCGGACCGTCGCCGCGCTCTGCCTGCTCGGCCTCGGCTGGGTGGCGCACGGCGCGGTGATGGCGATCAACGTCAACCCGGTGTCCGCCGCGCACGCCGCCACCCATTATCTGATGGTCGCGGCGGAGGCGCACCAGCAGGCCGTCCGCGACGAAGCCTCGTTCCGGCCCTTCGCGTCGGGCCAGTCGCCGCAGGCCCCCCTGATGGCGCCGGATCCGGCGGCGTCGGTGTCCCTGCCCGATCTGGACGGGACGGCGTCTCCCTACGGCCTGCGCACGGTGGCGTGGGACGGCGGCGTCGCGGTCCAGGCCGCCTACCGGTCGGGCCGTTCCGACCTGATCACCCTGTTCGCGAGCGAGGTCGAGCGCTTCGCCGTGACCGCGCCGCAGACGGAGCGGATCGGTGGTGTCTCGGTCGCCTACTGGCAGGTCGGGACCACAGTCTACGCGCTGTGCGGCGCGCTCCCCGAAAGCGAAATCCTGGCCCATGCGCGCGACGCGCGGATGGGCTGGTTCTGATCCCTTTTTCCAATCCCTCTGCACGGCTTAGATGATGGTGATTCAATGACCAACCCCTTCCACACCAGCCCGTTCGACACCGCCGCCCGCCCCTACGGCGCGGCGTTCGACGAGGGCCTGCGCAAGCACATGCTGCGGGTCTACAACTTCATGATGCTGGGCCTGGTCGTCACCGGCCTGGTGGCGTTCGCCGTGGCCAGCACGCCGGCGCTGTACGTGCCGATCTTCACCACGCCGCTGAAGTGGGTGGTGATGCTGGCGCCGCTGGGCTTCATCATGGTGCTGTCCTGGCGCTTCCAGAGCATGTCGGCGTCCAGCCTGCAGGGCCTGTTCTGGGCCTTCTGCGCGGTCATGGGCGTGTCGATGGCCTCGATCCTGCTGGTCTTCACCGGGGCCAGCGTGGCGCGGGTGTTCTTCATCACCGCCGCCATGTTCGCGGC
>JAEZID010000318.1 GCA_023416195.1 Pseudomonadota bacterium
ATCGGCGTGTCGCTGTGGATCGGGCAGGAGGGCCGGCGCTGGCAGCTTCCCATCGGGGCGGGCTTCGCGCTGTTCCTGTATTTTTCCCACGCCATCGTGCTGCTGGCCTACGCGCTGTGCCTGTTCGGGGTGGAGGCGACCAAGTACGTCGGCCCCGGCCGGGTGCCGTTCACCGTCGCGGCCGTGCGGCGCGATGCCCTTCGCTTCGCCGGGCTGCTGGCGGTGCCCGTCCTGCTGTTCGCGAGCACAGTCGCCGGGCAGCTGATCGATTCCGACGCGGCGGCGGTGGGCACGCGGGACCAGTCGCCCCTGCTGATTCTGAAGCAGGTCTACTGGCGCCTGAAGAAGCTGACCGAGCTTCGGCACTGGGGCTATCGCCTGAACGACATGCTGGCGCCGGTGCTGAACTACAACACGCTGCTGGACGCGGCGACCCTGCTGCTGGTCGTCGGCGGCGTGGCGGTGGCGGCGGCGACGAAGCGGCTGCGGGTGTCGCGTCCGATGATGCTGACGGTCGTGATGTTCGTCGTCGGGTTCTTCCTCATCCCCGACCCGTTCTTCGGCACCTACTTCGTGTCGATCCGCTTCTGGATTCTGGCCGCCCTGCTGCTGATCGCCGGCACCGACCTGCGCTTTTCCGGCCCGCGCGCGGCGGCCGCTTTCGCGGTCGGCCTGCTGGCCCTGCTGGGCGTGCGCACCGCCGTGCTGACCGCCAACTGGTACGGTTACCAGGAGGATGTCGCCGACCTGCGCCGCGCCATGGAGCGGATCGAGCCCGGCAGCCATGTGCTGGTCGCCTGGGCCGGGCAGGAGGCCGGCTGCTGCAACACGCGGGAGTTCCTGACCACCCAGCCGCCCTGGCGCTCCGCCCTCGTCGCGCTGCCGAGCCTGGGGCATCTCCCGGCGCTCATCACCGTCGAGCGGCGCGCCTACGTCCCGGTCCTGTTCAGCCATCCCGGCAAGCAGCCGCTGACCGTGACCCAGCCCTTCCGCGACCGCTGCATGTCCATCTACGAGGGCGTTCCGGTGGACGTGCGCCTGCTGACCCGGCCGGAGGACGCAACGTTCCGCGACCATGTGGAGCCCTGTCCGCACTATGTCGGCTGGCGGGAGAAGTACGATTACGTGCTGGTGATGTTCGCCAACAGCTTTCACCAGGCCGGCCTGCGCCCGCCGCCGGGGGCGGAGGAACGCTACCGGGGCACCGTTTTCGACCTGTGGGCCGTGCGGAAGTAGGTCACGCCGCGCTGTCCCGGTTCCTGGTGCCTGTGGGGGGCTTTTTGACGGCGGGATTGGCGGCGGGATCGTCGCTCAGAGCCTCGTAGCCGCCGTCGCGGAACTCCTTCAGGCTGTGGGCGATGGACTCCTTGTCCACGCCCGCGCTGCCCAGAACCAGCGCGGCCATCTGGAGGCTGGCCTCGATGGTCTCCGGCACCACGGCCGAGGCGCCGGCGTCCTTCAGCGTCGCGCACTGGCCTAGGTCGTGGGCGCGCACCACGATGGGCAGGCGCGGCGCCGTCCGTCGGATCGAGTCGACGGCGCGCTCGGCCATCTCCGGCCGGTTGACGGTGATCAGCGCCGCCCGCGCCCGCGCGACGCCGGCGGCGCGCAGCACGCCGACCTGGCTGGAATCGCCGTAATAGACCGGCAACCCCTCGGCCCGCGCGTTGGCGACCCGCTGCGGATCCAGATCCAGCGCCACGAAGGGGATGTCGTGCGCGGCCAGCATGCGCGCGACGGCGCGGCCGACGCGGCCGTAACCGGCGATCAGCACATGCCCCTTCAGGTCGTTCGTTTCGATGCCGAAGGCCTCGGCGCCCAGCCGCGCCTCGATAGCCTGCGCCAGCCGCTGCCCGGCGGCCCCGATCAGCGGCGTCACCGCCATGCTGAGCGCGACCGACGACGACAGCAGCAGGCCCGTGTCGTAATCCAGCACCGACAGGCCCGTGGCCTTGCCGATCAGCACGAAGGCGAACTCGCCACCCTGCGCCAGCAGGAGCCCGACCCGCAGCGAGGTCGCCAGCCCCAGCCCCGACAGCCGGCACAGGATGAACAGCAGGATGGTCTTGCCCACCAGCAGCGCGCCGGTCAGCGCCAGGATGGCGTCGGCCCGCTGCCACATGGCCGGCAGGTCCAGGCTCATGCCGACGGTCATAAAGAACAGGCCCAGCAGCAGGCCCCGGAACGGCTCGATGTCCGCTTCGATCTGGTGGCGGTAGGCGGTGTCGGCCAGCAGCATGCCGGCCAGGAAGGCACCCAGCGCCATCGACATGCCGGCCTCCGCCGTCAGCCAGCTGACCGCCAGAACGACGAACAGGTTGGTGGCGGTGAAGACCTCCGGGCTGCGCGCCGAGGCGACGAACTGGTAGACCGGCCGCACCACGAAGCGGCCCAGCAGCATGATGACCACGATGGCCGCCACGCCCTTGGCGGCGGCGAGCGCCAGCGCCTGCGGGATGCTCGTCTCGCCGCCGGCCAGCAGCGGCAGCAGGGTCAGCAGCGGGACCACCGCCAGATCCTGGAAGATCAGCACGGCGACCGAGATGCGGCCGAAGCGCGCCACCGTCTCGCCGCG
>JAEZID010000328.1 GCA_023416195.1 Pseudomonadota bacterium
CCGGGCGCAGGCCGCGCAGGCCGTTGCGCTTGGCCTCGAAATGCACCTGCACCAGCACCCCGAAGAAATGCATGAAGGCCGGGACGATGGCCGCCAGGATGATGGTGGTGTAGGGCAGGCCCAGGAATTCGATCATCAGGAAGGCGGCGGCGCCCATGATCGGCGGCGTGATCTGCCCGCCGGTGGAGGCCGTGGATTCCACCGCCGCCGCGAAGTGCCGCTTGTAGCCCATCCGGATCATCGCCGGGATGGTCAGCGACCCCACCGTCACCGTGTTGGCGACCGACGAGCCGGAGATCATGCCGAACAGCGCCGAGCCGAAGATCGACACCTTCGCCGGCCCCCCGGCGAAGCGCCCGGCCACCCAGGCGGCACAGTCCAGGAACAGCTGCCCCAGACCGATGCGGGTGGCGAAGACGCCGAACAGGACGAAGTGGAACACATAGGTCGC
Source organism: Pseudomonadota bacterium (assembly GCA_023416195.1). GTDB lineage: Bacteria > Pseudomonadota > Alphaproteobacteria > Azospirillales > Azospirillaceae > Azospirillum. The sequence continues at coordinate 452 of JAEZID010000328.1, forward strand.
CACCACCCCCAACGCGATGCCGTAGACGCCCTGCGTGGTCAGGTACAGGTGGTCGATCAGCTGCGCGGGCGTGGCGCCGGGATGCTGCAACAGCCCCGGCATCGACGGCCCCCAGATCGCGTAGCTCATGAAGATCAGCGCGATGATCGGCAGGGGCCAGCCGACCGACCGCCGCGTCGCCTCCAGCAGCACGAGGATCAGCGTGCCGCCCAGGATCACGTCGGTGGTCGTCGGGTTGCCGACCCGGAAGGCGAGATCGTCCAGCGGGATCATCGGCACGTGCAGCACCGCCGCCACCGCCCCGGCCGCCAGCAGCCAGTCGATCCAGCCGATGCCGAGCGGCCGCAGCAGGCTCCCCTCCGCCGGCCGGTCGTAGCCGCGCCGCGTGAAGGGGAAGACGAGGAAGACCAGCCCCAGCACGAAGGCCAGGTGGATGCCGCGGTGGACCATCTCCGACAGCAGGCCGAACCCGGCCGTGTAGTAATGGAACAGCGAGAGGATGATCAGCAGCCAGCCGACCAGCCAGCCGGCGGCCGGGGCCAGGGGACGGAAACGGATCTCGGAATCGAACTTCTCTTCCAGCTCCCGCGCCTTGGCCTCGTCCAGCTCCAGGGAGGCCGGGTCGATGGAAGCGTGGTTGGCGGCAGGGCCGGAGGTCGGCTGCGGGTCACGCAACGCGTCGGTCATGGATGCACCCGAATCGAAATGCCCCCGCTCCCGCCCGTGGCGGAAGCGGGGGACAAGGCCATTGGCCGCTTACTTCAGAACGCCTTTTTCGCGATAGAACTTCTCGGCCCCCGGATGCAGCGGGATGCCGAGACCGCTCGTCGCCGTGTCCAGCTTGATCAGCTTGCCCTTGGCGTGGCCGGCGTCCAGCGCCGCGCGGGCGTTGTCGGTCCACAGCGCCTTGACGATGTTGTAGACCAACTCTTCCGGCTGCTTGGCGCTGGTGATCCACTGCGCGTTGACCGAGATGGTCTGGGTCTCGCCCACGTCCTTGTAGGTGCCGGTCGGGACGGTGTCCTTGGCGAAGAACTGATACTGGCCCAGCAGCTTGTCGACCTCCGGCCCGCTGATCGGCACCAGCGAGATGCCGCTGGAGGTGGCGAGTTCGGAAATGGCGCCGGTCGGGTAGCCGCCGACGAAGAAGAAGGCGTCCAGCGCCCCGTCGCGCAGCCGGTCGCCGGCCGGACCCGGCTTCAGGTATTCGGCCTTCACGTCCTTCTCGGTCAGGCCGAAGGCGCCCAGCACGATGCGGGCGTCCACCAGCGTGCCGGAGCCCGGCTCGTCCAGCGAGACGCGCTTGCCCTTCAGGTCGGCGACCGACTTGATGTTGGCGTCCTTGCGGGCGACGAGGTGGATGGTTTCCGGATACAGGGTCGCGATGGCGCGCAGGTTCTCGACCTTGCCCTTGCCCTCGAACAGGCCGGTGCCGGTGTAGGCCCAGTAGGCCACGTCGGACTGCGAGAAGCCCGACTCCGACGACCCGCCGTTGATGGCGTTGATGTTGGCCACCGATCCGTTGGAGGCGACCGCCGTCGCGACGAGGCCCGGAACGCCGCCGTTGGTGCCGGAGATGACGTTGGCGATCAGACCGCCGACCGGATAATAGGTGCCGGCGGTGCCGCCGGTCCCGATGCGGAAGAACGCCGGTGTCTGCGCCACGGCCAGCGTCGCACCGACGGCGACCGCACCCACGACCGCACCCAACGCCATCCGGCGGGTTATCGACATGAAGCTCACGACCCTCTCCCTTATTATTTGGTGTCGTAACCAAATGATGCGGGGACGAAAGCGAATTGTCGACACCTATGGTTGGTTAAGAAGTCCATACCCTCACCCCAGAAGCAGAACGAGGTTTGCGGGGCCGGGAACCGGCCGGCAAGTGGCGCGCAGGCGTGCGGCATCCGCGCTTTCCGTTGGCGAGCGAGGCGTTGCGCATCACCGTGCCAGCCCGCGGAAGCGAAAGTTGTGGAGGCGAGTCGGCGCGTTCCTTTGACTTGCGGCAAGAGCTTGGCTATGCCTTCGCGATGGCATTTTGGAGGCTCAGCCTATGCGATCGGGGGTAGCTTTCTGGTGCGCCATGCTGATGGCGACGGTTTCGGGCACGGCGCTGGCGCAACGCGTCGAACCCGTGGCGATCGACGGGCTGAAGGCCGGGCGCGAACAGGGATGGAGCGGCACCCGCAGCGTCGATTCCGATGGCCGGCTGGCGCGTTGCACCGTCGCCCGGACCTCCACCGACGGCGGCGTCCTGAAGCTCTCCCAGGACCGGACCCGCGCCCTGTCGCTCAGCGCCGCGAATCCGACCTGGACGCTGCCCGCCGACGGAGGCAAGGCCACGGTGCGCGCGTCCATCGACCGGGGCTACGGCCCGCCGACCGAGGTGCCCGTCGTCGCCGGGGACGGCATCGTCCTCGACCTCTCGAACAACGCCGAGTTGGTTGAAGGCCTGCGCGCGGGCCGCGACCTGTATCTGAGGGTGGACTCGGCGAAGGCCGCCTACCCGCTCGGCGGCATCCGCAAGGCGCTGAGCGCGCTCTCCGCCTGCGTGGACACGGCTCTGGCCACCGAAGCCGCCGCGCCGCCGACTCCTTCCCTGCCGCCTCCCCTGCCACCGGTTGCCGCTCCGCCGCCGGATCCGGCACCCGTTCCGGCGGCGCCTCCCGCAGCGGAGCCCGCACCCGCACCGGCGTCGATCCCCGCTCCGGAACCTGCTCCTCCTCCGGCTCCGGCGGATTCGCCCCCCGCGACTCCGGAACCGGCGCCCGTGAACACTGCGCCCGCGCCTGAAGCGGTCGTTCCCGACCCGGCGCCGGCCGCTCCGGAAGCCGCTCCGGCTCCGGCCCCCGTGGATGCTCCGCCGGCGGAAGCGCCCCCAGCGGAGCCGGCGATTCCGGCAGCCCCCGCAACCGAAGCGGCCCCGCCGCCCGTCCCCGACGCCGCTCCGACGCCGGAGACGGCCGCACCAGCCCCCGCGACCCCCACAGCCGCGGAACCGACGCCGTCTCCGGAGGCCGCCCCTGCGCCTCCCCCCGCCGAACCGGCGCCGTCCATCCCGACGACCGCCACCCCGGTGGAACCGCCGGCCACGGCACCGGCCGACCCCGCGCCCGCCGCTCCGGCTTCGCCTCCGGCGTCCCAGGAGGGCTCCACGGAAGTCCCAACGGAAACCAAGTAGGAAAAGCCGCGGCCCGGCCCAAAGAAAAAGCCCGCGATACTTGGAGCATCGCGGGCTTTTTCGTCCCCGGAACCGCCGCTCAGTGCATGAGGAGGCGGGGAAGCCAGAGGGAGAAGGCCGGAACGTAGGTGACCAGCAGCAAGGTCACGAACAGCGCGCCGTAGAAGGGCGTGATCGACCGCATCACCTCGCCCACCGACACCTCGCCGATGGCGCAGCCGATGAACTGCGTCGTGCCGACCGGCGGCGTGTTCAGGCCCAGCGCGCAGTTGATCAGCATCACGATGCCGAACTGCACCGGGTCCATGCCGTACTGCATGGCGATCGGCAGGAAGATCGGCGTGCAGATCAGGATCGTGCTCGCCATGTCCATGAAGGTGCCGAGCAGGAACAGGATGATGTTGATCAGCAGGAAGATGACCAGCGGGTTGGTGGAGATGCCGGCCAGCAGCTCGCCGGTCAGGTCGGCCACCGAATAGAGGCCCATGATGTACTGGAACATCGTGGACACGCCGATCAGCAGCAGCACGACGCCCGTGGTCTTCACCGTCTTGGCGGCGGCGGCCACGAAGTGGTCCCAGCTCAGCGTGCGGTAGACGAAGGTGGTCAGCAGCAGCGCGTAGATCACCGCGATGGAGGCGGACTCGGTCGCTGTGAACACGCCCGACAGGATGCCCGTCAGGATGATCACCACGATCAGCAGGCCCGGCGCCGCCGCGGCCAGCGACCGCCACACGATCTCCCACCCCGGGAACGAACCCGCCGGGTAGCCGCGCTTCACGGCCACCAGATAGGCGGCGCCCAGGTTGCAGACCATCAGCAGCAGCGCCGGCACCAGCCCGGCTGCGATCAGCGCGCCGACCGACGCCTTGCCGCCGGCCGCCAGCGCGTAGATGATCATGTTGTGGCTGGTCGGCATCAGCGCGCCGACGAGCGCCGCGTGGGTGGTGACGTTGACCGCGTAGTCGGCGTGGTAGCCTTCCCGCTTCATCATCGGGATCATCACCGCGCCCATCGCCGACACGTCGGCCACCGGCGAGCCGGCGACGCCGCCGAACAACGTGCAGGCGACCACGTTGGACATGCCGAGACCGCCCCGGACATGTCCCACCATGTTCTTGGCGGCGCGGACGATCTTGTCGGCGACGCCGCCGTGCAGCATCAGCTCGCCGCTGAAGACGAAGAAGGGAATGGCCAAGAACGAGAAGATGTTCATGCCCGACATCATCTGCTGGAAGAGGACGGCGACGGGCAGGCCTTCGTACAGGATGGTGCACAGCGCCGACAGGCCGATGGCGAAGGCGACGGGCACGCCAAGGATGAGGAAGCCGAAGAAGGTGACGGCGAGGATGGTCAGTTCCATGACGGCTCCACTTCCTCGCCGCGGATAATGGCGATGATGTGCTCGATGGAGAACAGGACGGTTAGCACGCCCGACAGGACCAGCGGAACGTAGCGGACGGCTTCGGAGACGTGCAGGTTGGGGATGTAGTAGGGGGCGACCGAACTGCCGAGCAGCCAGCCGTTGTAGGCCATCCCGGTGCCGAAGCCGCCGACCAGCAGATAGATGATGATTTCAATTTTGCGGCGGATCGCGTCGGGCAGCATCACCAGCAGGGATTCCAGGCCGATGTGCCCGGCGTCGCGCACGCCGATGGCGGCGCCGAGCAGGGTGACGTAGAGCACCAGAACGATGGCCAGACTCTCCGCCCAGGTCGGGGAATCGTTGAGCACGTAGCGCCCGAACACCTGATAGAAGACGACCGCGACGATCATCATCAGGCCGATCATCGCCACGATCATTCCGACGCGCGCCAAGGCCCGGTTCATCCGCGTCAACCAGCCGGCGCTGCGCGGCGGGCTGACGTCCATTGCTTGCAATTCGATATCCATGAGGACCGTTCCCCGGGCCGGCGCGGCGCCGCGACAGGGCGGGCCGCGCCATCCCGCGCGTTATTTGGTTGCCTGGATCCGCTGGACGAGGCTTTGCAGTTTCGGCGTGTTGGCGAATTTGTCGTAAACCGGCTTCATCGCGTCGATGAATTCCTGCTTGTTCGTCACCTCGACGATCTGCGCGCCACCCTTGATCACGATGTCCTTGGACTTCATCTCGCGCTCGTCCCACAGCTTGCGCATGTGGGCGACAGAGTCCTTGGCGGCCTTGCGGATCAGCGCCTGGTCGTCCTTCGACAGGCGGTCCCAGACCACCTTGGAGAAGACCAGGACTTCCGGCGCCATCGCGTGCTCGGTCAGCGTGAAGTACTTCGCGGCCTCGAAATGGCGGGACGATTCAAAGGACGGGTAGTTGTTCTCGGCCGCGTCCACGATGCCGGTCTTCAGCGCGGTGTAGACCTCGCCGTAGGGCATCGGCGTGGCGTTGGCGCCCAGCGCCTGGACCATGGCGACGAACAGATCCGACTGCTGCACGCGGATCTTGGCGCCCTTGATGTCGGCCAGCGTCTTGTACGGCTTGCTGACCGAGTACATGGAGCGCGAGCCGCTGTCGTAGAAGGCCAGCCCGATCATGCCCTGGCTTTCCATCGAGGCGAGGATCTCATCGCCGATGGGGCCGTCCAGCACGGTGCGCATGTGCTCGGTCGAACGGAAGATGAAGGGCAGCGCCGTAACCATCGTCTCCGGAACGACGTTGTTCAGCGGAGCGACGTTGACGCGCATCATCTCCAGCCCGCCGATCTTGAGCTGTTCGATGGTGTCCTTCTCGTTGCCCAGCGCGCCGTTGGGGAAAACCTTGATGCCGAGGCGGCCGTTGGTCTGTTCGGAAAGCTGCTTGCCGACGAAGCGGACCGCTTCCACGGTCGGGTAGTCGGAGGGATGGACGTCGGCCGAGCGGAAGTCCCGCGCCAGCGCCGGCGAAGCGATCATCGCGCACGCGGCGCATGCCGCCAGGAGCATGGAGCGGGTGCGGCCAATGGCAAACTTCATTGGGTGGTCCTCCGGTTATCTTTGTACGCGAGGATATTAATATATCAGTCCGAAACGCAAGCTCAAAATCAGGAGGGCGCCAGAATCTTGGAGGGGGCGAGCGGACGCGCCGAAGGCGCCGGAAAGCATCGCGAAGGGCGCTCTCGGCTCAGATTCTGCGCCCCTCGTAGGCCTGGAAATCGGCGGGTCGCGACGTGTAGCCGCCGGTGAACAGGGGCGACGCGACGAGCAGGTCGGCGGTCGCTTCGTTGCAGGCCATGGGGACGTTGTAGAGGGTCGCCAGACGGGTCAGCGCCTTCACGTCCACGTCGTGCGGCTGCGAGGTCATCGGATCGACGAAGAACACCAGCAGATCCAGCCGCCCTTCGGCGATCATCGCGCCGATCTGCTGGTCGCCGCCCAGCGGACCGCTTTTCAGCATGGTGACGTCCAGATGCGGATGCGCCTCCGCGACCAGCCGCCCGGTCGTCCCGGTCGCCCAGAAGGCGTGGCCGGACAAGGGCGCGATGTTGGCTCCGATCCAGTCGATCAGCGCCCTTTTGCGGGCGTCGTGCGCGACCAAGGCGATTCGCTTCTGTTCCATTTTGTCGGTCCTTTGTGATATATCAGATTTAGCGCATCGGTTTTTACCCAATCAAGCGATGGAGTCGGTGGTGACGAAAAAGACGGGAACCCCGATCCCGGACGAGCGCCCGGACAGGGGCGAGGGAACCGCCGGACGGAGCCGGCGCCGCGTTTCGGCGCCGGGACCGGTGACCCGCCCGGCGGCGCGGGCGGCGACCGCGTCGGCGATCATCCACCGCGACCTGCGCGCGGCCATCGTGGCGC
>JAEZID010000376.1 GCA_023416195.1 Pseudomonadota bacterium
CCGAACCAGGAGGCGCAGGCCGCCGACGAGGCGCGGCGCCGGCAGAATCAGCAGCAAAATCAAGCCCAGCAGGGCGGCGGAAACACGACGCCGACCCGTGGGCAGAACCTGAACATCACCGCCTGACCGAAGGCATTCACGGTCGCCGATGGTCTGTTCGCGGCGATGGGAAGCGAAGGTCGTGTGAACTGAAGCGAGAGGCGGGGCAGCGATGGAAATCCGAAGCGTTTCCAGCATCCCGGCGAACCGGCCGGCGGCAGCCGCCGTCGCGTCCGCGTCCGCCTCCCCCACGAACGCTTATGCGGCGGCGCGGTCTCCAGGACCGAACGATGGCCAATCCAACGGCGGCTTCATCAGTCCGGTGCTCCGCTACGACCAGATCGCACGCGTTGCCGTCCTTTATTACCGCGACACCGACACCGGCGAGACCAGGGACCAGATCCCGGCCGAGCGCGTCGTCGAGGAATACCGGCGCAACGCCGTCCGCCTCGGCAGCGGGGCGAGCGAATCGCCCGATCGGGCGGGAACGCCAACCGGGAGCGGGGCGGCGGAGCCCGGCGCGTCGGGGGCGTTCTTCACGCCAACGTCGGACGGCGCTTCCGGCGTCGCTTCGGCCCCGCCCACGGTGCCCGGCTATGGCGCCGCGCCCGCGCCGGGGGGCTTCTCAGGGGCGGGCGCGTCCGTGTCGGCTGGCACGAGCGGCGGCGGTGCGCCGGGCGGCCTGGTGTCCGTCACGGTATAGGCAGCGTCTCATCCCGGCATTTCGCCCGGCATTTCGAAGGTCGCGACCACCGGGGCGTGGTAGCTTTCCGGGGAATGGCTGACGCTCGCGTGGGCGATCAGCTCGTCCCCCAGCGCCTCGTTGTGGATTTCCGCCGTGCGGAACCAGCCGAGCAGGGCGCGCGACACCAGAAGGTGGTCGAGCATCACCGCCTCGCCGCCGTGCAGCACGGAGAAGCGCCGCTCCTCGGGCACCGAACGCTCCAGCGGCACCAGCGCCCGTCCGGCCAGATGGCCGTTTCCCGTCTCGTCCAGATCGGCGCGGATGATGCGGACGGGGGTCTGCTCCATCTCAGCGTTGAGGTCGCCGGCCACCACGACCAGCGCCTGCGGGTCGGCGTCGAACAGGCGATCCACGGCCAGCCGCGTTTCCAAAGCCTGCCCGGCCCGCTTGATGGCGGCCAGATAGAACCCTTCGGCCCAGCCGCTGACCGTCTTCCAGGTGGAGGCGTTCTTCTTCTGCCCCGGCACCGGTGCGGCGATGGGCGCGCGCAGGTGCAGGTCGAAAACGTGCAGCCGCTGCCCGCCGGGAAGCGCGATCTTGGCGTGCAGGACCGGGCGGTCCCAGGTGACGGGGTCGGAGGACGCGGCGGCCGGATCGGCGGTGACGAGGCGCAATTGCGGCGCCGGCACCAGATCGTGGCGATGGAGCCGCGCCTCCACGATGGGCCAGCGGCTGAGCAGCACGAGGTTGTGGCGGTCGGACAGCTTGTGCCCCGGATCGCCGGCCGTGCGGTGAAAGCCGTCGTAAGGCGTGCCTTCCAGAAGGCGGTCGAGCGCGCGGAAGGTGCGCGGCTCGCCCTTGGCGATGCGCTGGGCGTTGACCTCCTGAAGGCAAAGAATGTCGGCGTTCAGCCGTTCCAACTGGGGACGCAGGACGGCGATGCGCTCGTCGAAGGGCGGCTCGGCCGTGTCGTCCAGGCTTTCCAGGTTGAAGGTGGCGATGCGGAAGCTTCGGCTCATGGCCCCTCGTTGCTGGCGGGTTCGCTGGTGGGTTCGCCTTTGGATTCGCTTGGGAGGGGGTGCGTCCGCTCAGAACAGCTCGATGTCGCCTTCGATCTCGGTCGTGCGCAGGCGCTCCATGAAGGAGGCTTCAGAACGGGCGATGTCGCGGGCGTTCTCGTCGCCGATCAGACGCCGTTGCGTCCGGCCGGTCGTGGGGAAGAAGCGCACGGCGCGTGGGGCCGCGCCGCCGACGTCCCAGCTCATCGTCGGGATTCCTTCGGCCGCCAGATAGTCCATCACGAACTCGACGTTGCGCTCGCCGATGCCGCCGCGGCGCAGCGTGCCCATGTTGACGTTGGCGCCGCCGAACACCTTGGCGCGCAGCCGGTCGCGCCGGCCGGTGACCGCCAGCATGCGGTTGATCAGCTGTTCCATCGCGGCACTGCCGTAGCGGGAGGAGATGGACAGCCGGTCGGTGCCGGAATCCGGCAAAAGGAAATGGTTCATGCCCCCGATGGCGGCGACCGGGTCGAAGACGCAGGCCGCCACGCAGGATCCCAGCGTGGTGGAGATGATCACGTTCGGATCGTCGCTGACCACGCAGCCGCCGACGACGATGTTCACCACCTCCGCCCCCAGCCGCCGGTCGTGATAGCGGTTCGCCGCGATGTCCTGCTGCTCCAGGCGCCTGCGCATAAGTCCGGTCGGCCGGAGCGATGGGGTCGGCATGGGAGTCCTCTGAAACGGAGTCGCGAAATTATGTATGGCGGTGCCCAGGCTTCGCAACCTCAGGGATTTGCCTTACATTTTCGCGATCCACAGGGCGAGAAGCTCGGCCTGAAGCGATCGGGCGCGGGCGAGCCACGCGCGCGCCTCCGGCGGGATCTCGGCGATGCGGCGGTCCATCGTGGCGTCCATGGCGCGGCGCTGGGCCTCGTCGGTGACGAAGAAGGCGAAGCCGAGCCGCCGGCCGCCGGCCGTGGTCAGGGTGCCGGACAGCGCCTTGGCGTAGGCCAGCGTCCCCGATTTGGCCCGCAAGCCGGGGGGCAGGACCTTGCCCTCGTCCTCGCCGGGCAGCAGGGCCAGCACCTCCGGCCCGGCGCCGCGCAGCAGGGCGGCCATCTGGTTCGGCGTCATGCGGGACTGCGCGCTGAGCCCCGAATGATTGACGAGGCGCAGGCCCGTCCAGTCGGTCTTGGGCGCGCTCAAGGCGCTGTGCGCGGTCAGCACGTCGGCCGACCGCGCCAGGGTCGTCACCGTGGGGTCGAGGCGGCGTGCGGCGGCAAGGCCGATCAGCTCCGCTGACAAATTGTTGGAATAACGCAGCACCTGCCGGGCCAGATCGGCCAGCGGTTCGCTCCGGTGCAGGGCGGCCAGGGTGGCTTCGGGCGGGACAAGGCCGGGAGTGGGGACGGGCAGGGCGACGCCGGCCTCCTCGGCCACGCGGCGGAAGACCTGCGCGGCGGCAAGACCCGGCCGGCTGACCGGCAGCCACACCGCCGACGCCACGCCGGGGCGCGGGGCGAAGCGCCAGCGCTCCCCCTCCGCCGCCCGCACGGGCGTGAAAGGGGCGGTGCCGTCGGCGGCGATCTCCACCCCGACGCTGTCCAGCGGGAAACGGCCAACGTCGGACACCGACCAGGCCGTCGCCGTCACGGGCCGGCCCGCCGCGCGCGTCCAGGACAGCTGGAAGCGGTTGAAGTTCAGCGACAGCGCCCCGACCCCGGTGTTGTAGCCCGCCGTCCAGGGCTGCCCGGCGTCAATCTCCGGCAGTTCGGGCAGGGCGGAGGCGTCGAACAGGAACCGGCCGGCGACCCGCGCGATGCCCATGGCACGCAGTTCGCCCAGAAGATCCAGCAGCCCTTCGGTCGTTAGCGACGGGTCGCCGCCGCCCTTCAGGATCAGGTCGCCGTGCAGGACGCCGTCCGTCAGCGTGCCCGTCGCGTGCAGGGTGGTGTCGAAGCGGTGGTCCGGCCCCAGCACGGCCAGCGCCGCCGCCATGGCGGGCAGCTTGGCGACGGAGGCCGGGACGAAGGGCTTGTCCGGCTGCCGTTCGGCAAGGACGATTCCGCTGTCCAGATCGAACAGGCTGTAGCCAACCTCGTCGCCCCGGAAGCCGTTGCGCGCGATCACCTCCCGGTCGTCGGGCGCCGAGGGAGCCGCGTTGGGGGCCGCGCAGGCGGCAAAAGCCATCAGCAGGAGTATGGGATAGAGCAGGATCCGCATGGTCCGGCAGTCTACCGCAACGCG
>JAEZID010000556.1 GCA_023416195.1 Pseudomonadota bacterium
AGGTCTCGGACTCCGACCGGTTCCACAGGCCGATGCGGCCCTTCCAGCGCGGATCCAGCAGGGCCTCGAAGGTCTTCGGGGCGTCCGCCTCCTTCACCGCCTTGTTGTTGTAGATGATGACGTAGGCGCTGGCGGCGATGGAGACCGCGTAGGGTTCCGGCGCCATCTCCTTGGCAACGCCCAGCGCGCTCCAGTCCACGTTCATCAGCATGTCGCGCTTGGCGAGCTGCATCAGGATGGGCGGGCCGTTGGACGCCACGTCGGCGGTGCGGCCGCCGCCCTGGGTTTCCTGGATGATGCGGGCGGCCATGGCGTTGCCGCCGGTGTCGCGCACATGTTGCAGCTCGACGCCCGGAAAACGCTCCTGGAACTTCTTGATGAGCGGCTTCATCTCCTCGGTCGGGCTGCTCTCGTACCAGAGGATCGGGCCGGCGGCGGCGGCCTTCTTCGCCAGATCGGCGAGCGCGTCCGCGCGCGCCGTGCCGGCCGTGGCCAGGGTGCTCATGGCCATGGTGCTCAGGGCCGCCACCGTGACGGCGCAGGTCATGAAACTCTTCATCGACATTCTTGTGTCCCTCCCTTTTTATGCTTTGGACATCAGGCGGTGATGACGGCGGTGGCCAGGGTCCGCGCGGCGATGCGACCTTCGACCGGTTCCCAGCCGAGGCCGACGCGCTCCGTCGGCACGCGGATGGCGCCGTTCTCGGCCAGGATCACGGGTTCGACGATGTCCTCGTCGAAGTACTTGTCGGAACCGGAGATGTCGCCGGGCAGGTCGAAGGCGGCGAGGCTGCACAGCGCCACGGCACCGGCGCGGCCGACGCCGAACTCGTGCATGCCGCCGCACCACACGCCGATGCCGTTGGCGGCGGCCAGCTCGGCGATTGCCTTGGCCTCGCCGAAGCCGCCGACGCGCGGCGCCTTGATGTTGATGACCTTGCCGGCCTTGCTGTCGATCATGCGCCGGGCATCGGCCACGGTGCGGACCGATTCATCCAGGCAGATCGGGGTCTTCATCATGGTCTGAAGCTGGGCGTGGTTGACCATGTCGTCCCACTCCAGCGGCTGCTCGATCATCATCAGATCGAAGGCGTCGAGCTGGCGCAGGTGGTCGGCATCGGCCAGCCTGTAGGCCGAATTGGCGTCGGCCATCACGGCCAGATCGGGGAAGCGTTCGCGCACCGCCCGCACCGGCTCCACGTCGAAGCCCGGCGCGATCTTCATCTTCACGCGGCGGTAGCCCTGATCGACGTATTTCTGGATGGTGGCGATCAGCTTGTCGAGGTCGCGCTGGATGCCCAGGCTGACGCCGGACAGGATCTCCGGACGGGTGCCGCCCAGCTCCGCCGACAGCGAGCGGCCGTTGGCCCGCGCCGCGAAGTCCCAGGCGGCCATTTCCAGCCCCGACTTGGCGAAGCCGTTGCCCTTGGTCCGCTCGTAGAGCCTGGCGAATTCGTACGGGTCGGACCACTCCTTGCCGACCACCGCCGGGGCCAGGAAGTCCTTCATGATGTGCCAGCAGGTCTCGGTCGTCTCGCCCATGTAATAGGGCTCGGTCGGGGCGGCGCACTCGCCCCAGGCGGTGATGCCGTCGCCCTCCAGCTTGACCAGGATGTGGCGCAGGGCGTCGGCGCCGTGGGTGCTGGCCTTGAAGGGCGTGTGCAGGCTCATGGCCACGACGGACAGCGTGACGCGTTCGATCTTCATGATCTCAAATTCCCAGGAAGGCAGGCGGGCCGGCGTCACGCGACGAGCGCGGAGCCGCCGTCGACGACGATGTCGGTCAGGGCGATGTGGCCGGACTGGTCGGAGAGCAGGAACAGGATCGTGTTGGCGACGTCCTCCGGCTTGCCGACCTTGCGCAGCGGGATCGGCACGCGGTAGCGGTCGAGGTTGCCGTCGATGTGTCCCTTGCGCATGGCGTCGGCCTGATCGCCCCAGGTGGCGGTGGCGATCGGGGTCTCGGTCACGCCCGGATGGACGATGTTGACGCGGACCCCCAGCGGCGCCAGTTCGAGGCCCAGGCACTTGGCGTAATATTCGGCGGCGGCCTTGGACGCGCCGTAGGCGCCCTGCCCGGTGCGGATGACCACCGTGGTCTGCGAGGCGACCACGACGATGCGGCCCGACCGGCGTTCGGCCATGCGGCGGGCCACCGACTGGGTGACGTTGAAAACGCCGGTGGCGTTGACCGCCTGACAGGCGTTCCAGTCCTCGGCCGACATCTCCAGCGCGGTCGCCGTGCGGAAGATGCCGGCGGCGTGGGCCAGCAGGCCGATGGGGCCGAGGTCCCGTTCCGCCGAGGCGACCGCCTCGTCCACCGACGCGCGGTCCGACACGTCGACGCGGTAGGCACGGCCCTCGCCGCCGACGGCCTGGATCGCCGCCAGCGTCTCGTTCAGCCCGTCGGCCTTGAGGTCAAGCAGCGCAACCTTGGCGCCCGCAGCCGCCAGCGCCACCGCCGTGGCCGCGCCCATCCCGCCGCCGGCGCCCGTGACCAGGGCGACGGCGCCTTTGAATCCCGTGAGTTCCATGATCGGATGTCCCCGTTCAGCGCGCCTGCGGGGCGGCGGCGGCCCCATCCACGATGGTGATCGCGATCTCGCCGAGGCCCTCGATGCCGCCGGTCACTAGGTCGCCGGGAATGATGGCGCCGACACCGGCGGGGGTGCCGGTCATGATGAGGTCGCCGGGCTTCAGCGTCATCGAGCGCGACAGGATCGAAATGGTCTCGGGCACGTCCCAGATCAGATCGGCGATGTCGGCGTCCTGCTTCACCGCGCCGTTGACCGCGAGCCAGATCCGCCCCTGGGTCGGATGGCCGACCGTGCTGGCGCGATGCAGCGGCGCGATGGGGGCCGACCGGTCGAAGGCCTTGCCCCAGTCCCAGGGCCGCCCCTTGTCGCGGGCTTCGAGTTGCAGGTCGCGGCGCGTCAGGTCGATGCCGACGCCGTATCCCCAGATCAGGCCGTTGGCCTCGGCCACCGGGACGTCGGCGCCTTCCTTGCCGATCGCCACGATCAGCTCGATTTCATAATGGAAGTTGCCGGTTTCCGGCGGATAGGGGATGGCGGCGCCGTCATCGACCACGGCGTCGGCCGGCTTGGTGAAGAAGAAGGGCGGTTCGCGGTCCGGGTCCTTGCCCATCTCGCGCGCGTGCGCCGCATAGTTGCGGCCGACGCAGAAGATGCGGCGCACCGGGAAGCGCGCGTCCTCACCGGCGACGGCGACGGACGCCTGCGGCGGCGGCGAAAAGGTGAACTGGCTCACAAAGTCTCTCCGGCAGGGCGTTTGTTGGGCAGGGTGTTTGGGCAGGGTGTTTGGTTCGCGCGTTGGTCAGGCGTTGCCGCGGTCTTCGCGCCACAGGCCGAGCTTTTCCTGGATCGGACGGTCGGAGCAGCTGAAGAGGACGGCGTCCTCGTCGGCCTCGTGCGTCACATGATGCCAGCTCGGCACGACGAAGATGTCGCGCGGCCCCCATTCGAATGTCCGGTCGCCGACCCGCGAACGGCCGCGCCCTTCGATGGGGACGTAGACGGTGGCGTCGGTCGCCCGGTAGCGCAGGGTCGAGAAGCCCTTGGGCAGCATCTGGATGAAGGCGCCCAGGGTGGGCATGGCGAAATCGCCGGTGACCGGGTTGGTGTAGCGGAGCTTCAGCCCGTGGCAGGGGTCCCACTCGTCCTGCGCCTTCATGCGTTCCAGCGCGTCGCGGGTTTCCTCGTAGGGGTAATTGAAGATCGGCGAGCTGTGCGTCGCCCGCTTGAGGTCCACCGGCAGCAGGTTGCGGCCGTAGCGGGCCAGCGAATCGCCGGTGCGGCGCGTGACCGGCTGCTCGTCCTCGTCCAGCCGTTCGGCGAAGGAAGCGTCGAAGAACTGCACCACCGGAATGTCCAGGCCGTCCAGCCAGAACATCGGCGCGTCGGTGTCGTTGCCGTGGTCGTGCCACGTCATCGCCGGGGTGATGACGAAGTCGCCGGGCGACATGATCGTGCGCTCGCCGTCGACCGACGTGTAGCCCCCCTTCCCTTCCAGCACGAAGCGCAGGGCGGTCTGGCTGTGGCGGTGGGCCGGCGCGACCTCGCCGGGCAGCACCAGCTGGACACCGGCGTACAGCGAGGTGGTGACCTTCGACTGGCCGTGCAGGCCGGGATTCTCCAGCACGAGCACGCGGCGCTCCGCCTCCTTGGCGGTGATGAGGCCGCCGGCCTCCATCATGCGGCGGCGGATGGTGTCGAAGCGCCACAGGAAGGGCTGGCAGGCGCTGCGCGGTTCCGCCGTGATGAGGGTGGACAGGTTCGTCCAGAGCGCCGAAAGCCCTTCCTTGTCAATGGCTTCGTAGAAGGCTCGCCGTTCAGGCGTGTCGTGGGCGACGTGCTCCACTGCCAATTCCCTCCCCCGGTTGGCCCGTTCGTTCGGGCGCTGATGGTTTATGTCTAAAATCGTCTGCGTTCTAATTGACAGTATGCTGAACATATGTATGCTGTCAATCGCTTTACTGACGATTTGATCGTGAATGGTTTGTAGGGCCAGCGTTGACGATCGCCAGGGTCCGGGGAGCGGCGGAGAACCGCCGGCTCCCACTCATTTCGGGCAGCGGGCGGCGCCGCGCTCCGCGGATTGCAAGAAAACGACACGACGTTTCAAGGGGGGAGAACGGGTGCGGCTCTATGGATATTTTCGCAGCAGCGCGTCCTGGCGCGTGCGCATTGCCTTGAACCTGAAAGGGCTTCAGGCCGATCTCGTGCCCCGCCATCTGCGGCGGGGCGAGCAAAGGGACCCCGGATATCTGGCGCTCAACCCGCAAGGGCTGGTGCCCGCCCTGCTCCCGGACGACAGCCCGGCGCATGATGGCCCGGCGCATGATGGCCCGGCGTTGACGCAGTCGCTGGCGATCATCGAATGGCTGGAGGAGCGGCATCCCGAACCGGCGCTGCTCCCGAGCGATCCCCATCGGCGCGCCAGGGTCCGGGCCTTCGCCCTGGCCATCGCCTGCGACATTCACCCCGTCCAGAACCTGAAGGTGCTGGCCCGCCTGCGCCAACTCGGCGTGGCCGAGGAGGAGGTCGGCGGCTGGGCCAAATGGGTCATCGAGGAGGGCTTCGCCGCTCTTGAGACGATGATCGCGGACGAGCCGGGGCCCTTCGCCTTCGGCGACGCGCCGACGCTGGCGGACATCTGCCTTGTTCCGCAGATCGGCAACGCCCGCCGCTTCGGCGTGGACATGGAGCGGTTTCCCGGGCTGCTCGCCGCCGAACGCGCGGCGATGGCGCTTCCGGCCTTCGCCGCCGCCTTACCCGAGGAGCAGCCCGATGCCGAGTGATGAAACGGTCATGTCCGTGGAACGGCTCTACAGCCGGCCCGGTCACCTCATCCGGCGGGCCCAGCAGATCGCCGTTTCGATCTTCGTCGAGGAATGCGGCGCGCTCGACCTGACGCCGGTGCAGTACGCGGCGCTCGTCGCCATCCGCAGCCAGCCCGGCCTGGACGCGACGCGCCTGTCGGCGCTGGTCGCCTTCGACCGCTCGACACTCGGCAACGTGCTCGAACGCCTGGAGGGCAAGGGCCTGATCGCAAGGGTCAATTCCCCGGAGGACCGGCGCCTGAAGCTGCTGCACATCACCGACGCGGGCGTGGACATCGTCGAGAAGGCCGAGGCGGGCGTGCAGCGCACCCAGGAACGCATCCTCGCGCCGCTCGCCCCCGGCGACCGGGACCATTTCATCGCGCTGCTGACGCAGCTCGTCGAACTCAACAACAACGCCTCCCGGGTGCCCCAGGGCACGCCGCCGAAGCGCTAGACCATCGCACTGGAGTAGATAGGGAATGTCGGAAGACAGCCTCAACGACCTGCCGATCCTGATCGCGGGCGGCGGCATCGGCGGACTCGCGGCCGCGGTCGGCTTGGCCAACAAGGGCTTTTCGGTGGTCGTGCTGGAACGGGCGCCGCAGCTCGGCGAGATCGGCGCCGGCATCCAGCTCGGCCCGAACGCCTTCCACGCCTTCGACGCGCTCGGCGTCGGCGCGCAGGCCCGCGGCATGGCAGTTTACATCGACGCCCTGCGCCTGATGGACGCCCTCACGGCGGAGGAGATCACCTCGATCGACCTCGGCGACGCCTTCCGCAAGCGCTTCGGCA
>JAEZID010000587.1 GCA_023416195.1 Pseudomonadota bacterium
CCAGGAACATCTTCTGCTCGTGGCGGTAATACTCCACGTCGCAGGTGGCGATCTCGCGGTCCCAGTCGATGGACAGGCCCATCGTCTTCAGCTGCCCGCGCATGGTCGCGATGTTCTCGCGCGTCCACTTGGCGGGGTGGGTCTTCTTCTCCAGCGCGGCGTTCTCCGCCGGCAGGCCGAAGGCGTCCCAGCCCATCGGGTGCAGGACGTTGAAGCCCTTGGCGCGCTTGAAGCGCGCGATCACGTCGCCAATGGTGTAGTTGCGGACGTGGCCCATGTGGATGCGCCCCGACGGATAGGGGAACATCTCCAGCACATAATACTTGGGCCGCGAGGCGTCTTCGTGAGCGGTGAAGCAGCCCTGCCGCTCCCACACGCCCTGCCACTTCGCCTCGGTTTCCTTGACATTGTAACGCGACATGACCGCAAACGCCGTTTGATGTGTTTGGGAGGCTCTAAAACTATGGCTCCGGCGGCCGTTCGACAGCCGCCGGAGCCCTCATCGCTCGATTCTGGCGATCAGCGCGACGCCGAGGCCTGCGCCACGCGCAGCTGGCGGGCGCGGGTCAGCACCGCGTCCTCCAGCGTGCCGGCGGTGTCGGAGCCGACGTTGGTGTCGCGCCAGTCGTTGCCGCTGCGCTGCTGCTTGAAGACCGCGACGCGCACGCCGTCGGCGCGCAGCTGGCGGTCCATGATGTAGAGGTTGACCTTGAAGCGCTCGTTCGGCGCGTCCGGCGGGGAGTACCAGTCGGTCAGGATCACGCCGCCGAACGGATCGGCCGAGACGATCGGCATGAAGGACAGCGTGTCGAGCGAGGCGCGCCACAGGAAGCTGTTGACGCCGATGCCGTTGGGGTCGCCCTGGTCCGCGCCGCCGCGCTTGTTCTTGCCGAACAGGTTGAACCCGCCTTCGGTGCCGAGCAGGCTGCCGAACTTGTATTCCCTCTGCTTCATCTGGTCTTCGACCGTCTCGGTCTTTCCGCCCCAGCTGGAGCAGCCGGTGACGGCGAGCGACGCCATGATCGCGACGGAGGCTAGGCGAAGGGCACGGAAACGGCGCATGGTCGTGAACCTGGGTCAATAAATCGGATTACCGCGCACGGGGCGTGAGCGGTGCCGGTGAAAAGACCATAAAAGGCCGGCAGCGCGCAACAGGCGATGCGCCGCCGCCGTGGTGGGCAACCATATAATGGCACAGCCGCGGCAGCCCTGCCCGAGCCCCACCGGGAGCCGCGTCCCGCGCCTCGACGAACTGTGGTCCGTCGGACACACTGTTCCATCAAAGCAGCATCCTTTTGATTTCCGGCTTGCTGGCGTCCGTTCAGGTGCGTAGGACATTCCTAGCCAGGAAGTAAACCCGGCTGAATATTCTGCTGCCAGGATGGAGGCAACAATCATGAATCGGTATCTGCTGGCGGGCTGCGCCGCCGTTGCTCTGGCGATGGGTGCCGGCGCGGCCAACGCCCAGGCCAAGTTTGAGGTGAAGGTCGGCGGCGACGCCTACTTCGAGGCTGGCTTCGTCGATCAGGACCTGGACAGTGGCCTGCGCTCGACCGAGTTCCAGAACCGCTTCCGCGTCAACATCATCCCGACCGCGAAGGCTGACAACGGTCTGGAGTACGGCGGCCGCGTCCGTATCCGCGCCGCCGGCGCCAACACCAACGTGACCGGCGACCGCGCGTTCATCTTCGCGCAGGGCACCTTCGGCCGCGTCAACCTCGGCGTGACCAACTCCTTCAACGACGACACCTACGTGTCGGCCCCGACCGACTACCTGCCGCTGGGCCTCGTTGACCGCGTGGTCAACTGGGTTGGCGGCGCCGCCGGCACCGCCGGCGCGCAGACCGGTGGCGTCAACACCCGCTTCGTCGGCGCGGACGTGAACGGTGGCGTTGCCCCGACCGTCACCGGCAACAGCATCGTGTGGCCGTCGCTGGCGATGGACAACAACGCCACGAAGATCGTCTACTACTCGCCGCGTTTCGCCGGTCTGCAGCTGGGCGCCAGCTACACCCCGCGCAACGACTCGGTCAACCAGGACGTCAACCGCGTGAAGGTCGCCAGCGTTGCCGGCGCCCAGGCCACCGGTGCCTTCCAGGACATGGTTGAGGTCGGCGCGAACTACAGCAACACCTTCGCCGGCTTCGCCGTGAAGGCGTCGGCTGGCTACGTCTGGGCCGAAGCGGCCGAGAGCGGCGCCGTCACCGACAACTTCAAGGACCTGAACGCCTGGCAGCTCGGTGCGCAGGTCGGCTACGCCGGCTTCGCCATCGGCGGCAGCTACACCGACTTCGGCAAGTCGGGCCAGAACCAGATCGCCAACCGCTTCACTGAGAAGACCAGCAACTGGGTCGTCGGCGCCCAGTACACTGCTGGCCCGATCGTGGTCGGTGCGAACTACAAGTACGGCCAGGACGCCGGTTCGACCCTCGTCCCCGGCAAGCGCAAGCTTGAGGTCTACGAGATCGGCGCCGGTTACACCGTCGCTCCGGGCCTGACCCTGCAGGCTCAGTACGACTTCTACAAGGCCGACAGCGACAAGGTGGCCACCGTTGCCTCCGGTTCGCCGGACGACGAGGGTCACGTCTTCCTCGTCCGCTCGGTCCTGGCGTTCTAAGCCAAGGTCGTTTGCGAAAAGAGGGGCGGTGGCTTCGGCCACCGCCCTTTTTTTGTGCCTACGCGGTGGGCAGGCTGCCGAAAATTTATGCGCCAAATGTGCTATTTTCGCAGCAAACTGAAAATTCTGTTTTGTTTCAACGAGTTGCATGTGTGTCCTGAGCGCAACGGTGTAGCGTCACAACACTTTTTCGATGGAAAGCCGCTTGCCGGTCCTGGGCGCTCGGGTTTAAGTCAGAACCGGGAAGCACAACCGTTAAGCCCCTCACCGGGGCCGCCTGCCAGAAGGATGGATCATCCATGAAGCGTTCTCTCGTCATCGGCTGCGCCGCTCTTGCTCTCGCCGCCGGCTGCGGCACCGCGTCCGCCCAGTCCAAGTTCGACGTGGTCATCGGTG
Organism: Pseudomonadota bacterium; assembly: GCA_023416195.1. Classification (GTDB taxonomy): domain Bacteria; phylum Pseudomonadota; class Alphaproteobacteria; order Azospirillales; family Azospirillaceae; genus Azospirillum. The sequence goes on from JAEZID010000587.1 coordinate 3,014, forward strand.
GCGACGCCTTCTTCCAGGGCGCTTATGTCGATCAGAAGCGTGACAGCGGTCTGCGCTCGACCGAATTCTCGAACCGCTTCCGTCTGGTCGTCACCCCGACCGCCAAGGCCGACAACGGTCTTGAGTACGGCGGCCGCGTTCGCCTCCGCACCGGCAACGGCTCGCCGGTCACCGGCAACGGGGTCACCGCCGACCGCGCCTTCATCTTCGCCAACGGCACCTTCGGCACCCTCCAGGCCGGCGTGATCAACGGCCTGTCGGACGAGTACGGCATCATCGGCCCGAACGTCGAGGGCATCGCCGGCGGTCCGGACAACAACACCGTCTACTTCCTGAACGGCTCGACCACCTACGACCTGCTGCCGACCACCACCAACAACTTCCGCACCTTCGCCTCGGGCGACATCGGCACCAAGGTCATCTACCTGACCCCGATCTTCGCGGGCTTCCAGGCCGGCGCGTCCTACATGCCGCGCACCGGCGATGTGAACCAGTCGGTCAACCGCCTGAAGAACAACGGCGGCTACGGCGTCTTCCAGGACGTCGTCGAGGTCGGCGGCCTCTACAAGAACGAGTTCGGCGCCATCGCGGTCGAGGCCAGCGCTTTCTACCAGTTCGGCGAGTCGGTCGATGCCGGCGTCGGTGCCGCCGCCACCCGCTTCGAAGACCTGAGCTCGGTCCAGGTCGGCGCCAACGTCGGCTACGCCGGCTTCAAGGTCGGCGCCAGCTACGCTTACAGCGGCAAGAGCGGCTACGACAAGACCTCCGCCTTCAAGGAGAAGCAGGACGTCCTGCTCGTCGGCGCCCAGTACACCACCGGCCCGTTCATCCTGGCCGCCAACTACTCGCACTCGCGCGGCAACGACAGCCTGACCGCCACGATTCCGGTCAAGGCCGACATCTATCAGGCCGGCGTGACCTACACCGTCGCTCCGGGCCTGACCACCGGCCTGGAGTACAGCTACGTCGATCTCGACTCCAAGCTGGATCCGGCTCTGACCGGCGGCGTCAACCTGGACGACCGCGCGCACATCATCATGATCGACACCCGCCTGGCCTTCTAATCGACCCGGCGGCACCAGCAAAAACGGCGGCGGAAGATTTCCGCCGCCGTTTTCTTTTGCCCGGCGCTGAACGATGCTCCGGGAGCTACTTCTTGGCCGCCGGCCCTTCGGTCTCGCACATGATCATCATGGCGGCATCGGACATCGGGACCCACACGATCAGAAGGCGCCGCTTGTCCTTGTCCGCCAGATAGGCGGTCGTTTCCGGATCCTGGATCGAGCGGGCCTTGACCGATCCGGTCAACCAGCCGTTCTGTTCGAAGGAGGCCATGGTGGACTGGAAGATGCGGTCCATCTTCTCCTGGTCGCCCTTGCGGAACTCCCAGCCGTAGTTCTCCTGCTTGCTGCAACGGCGGCCGACATCGGCGGCGATCTTTTCCAGGAACGCCTTGTAGCTGCCGTCGTCGCGCAGCGGGAAGGGCTGCTCGGGGAAGGGCACCTGCGCCATGGGCGAGACGCTCATCGTCTTCGGCGGCGCCTTGGCCGCCGGAGCCTTCTCCGCATCCTGAGCAAAGGCGCTTCCGGCCGCCAGCATCAGAGCCGCCATGGTCAAGCCTGCCATGGTCGCGGTCATCGGGGGACGCATCCAACCACGCATGTCTTCTCCTCGCGGTGCTTGCGTTTCGCTGGGCTGTCCGTTACCACGCCGACCGGCCGGTGTACACCGGCGACCGACGAACGGGAGGGCCGTCATGACCGCCTCGCATGCCCAAAAGGATCCCAAGGGCGACACCGTAACCGCCCGTCTGGAGGCGGTGCGCCGCTCCATCGCCGAGACCTGCGCCGCCGCCGGTCGCGACTCCGGCGCCGTGACGCTGGTCGCCGTGTCCAAGACCCACCCCGCCGAAGCGGTGGAGGAAGCGCTCGCCGCCGGCCAGCGCGTTTTCGGCGAGAACCGCGTGCAGGAGGCCAAGGCCAAGTTCCAGGCCTTGAAGGAGCGCTTTCCCGACCTGGAACTGCATCTGATCGGCCCGCTCCAGACCAACAAGGTCAAGGAGGCGGTGGCCCTGTTCGACGTGATCCAGACGGTGGACCGCCCGAAGCTGGCCGAGGCGCTGGCGTCCGAAATGGCCAAGACCGGCCGCCGCCCGCGCTGCCTGATCGAGGTCAACACCGGCGAGGAGCCGCAGAAGGCCGGCATTCCCCCGCGCGAGGTGGACGCCTTCCTGTCCGCCTGCCGCGACACCTGGAATCTGCCGGTGACCGGGCTGATGTGCATTCCCCCGGTGGACGAGGAGCCGGCCATGCACTTCGCCCTTCTGGCCGAGATGGCCCGCCGCGCCGGCCTGCCCGAGGTCAGCATGGGAATGAGCGGCGATTACGAGACGGCCATCCGCTTCGGCGCGACGCATGTGCGCGTCGGCACGGCGATCTTCGGCGCCCGCCCCTACCCGGCCGCCTGAGTCTCAACAGGGTCGAGCACGGCCAGCGCCGTGTCCGGCCCGCAATCCTTCAGCAGCCGCAGCAGATCCGGCAGCGGCAGCGCGACGCAGCCCGCCGTTGGCTCCCAATCGGGGCGGGCGACGTGCATGAACACGGCGCTGCCCTGCCCCGGCACGACCGGATCGTCGTTGTGCCCCATCACCACGATGACGTCGTAGACGTGGTCGTCGCGCCACAGTTCCTCGTGGCTGGCGGGATAGGGGCGCTTGACCGGGCGGTTGTAGGCGGGGTCTTCGGGGGCGTCGCACCAGCCGTCGTCCGGGGCGATGGGCGACAGGGGAAGGCCGGTTTCCGGCCGTTCCAGCCGGTCGGCCCGCCACAGCACGCGGCGCAGCGTGAAGCGGCCGACCGGGGTGGCGCCGTCACCCTCCCGCTTGTCCGCCCGCACGCCGCCGCGCCCCAGCGCGCAGCGGAACGAGCCGCCCGGCCAGACCAGCCAGCCCCCGACCTGCCGGCCGTCGAGGTGAACCGTGATTTCCATGACATGACCGTCCGAGGTTGCGTCCGTCAGCTCGACACGCGCAGGTTCGGCGCCGCCGACTGGGCGGCCTTCCGGCTCTGCTCGTACTTGGCCAGATTACGCATCATCGTCTCGGAAAGCATGTCCGGCGACACCGGCGTCGGGCCGCCGGGGGACTGGGCAGCGGGAGCTTGCCCCTTCGCGGCTTCGGCGCCGACCGCGCTCTGCGCCGTGGAAGCGGTGGCGCCCGGCAGCGGAGCCACATGCCGGGGCACGGCGTGCTTGGCCTGCATGCTGTTCGCCAGCACCGTGTCGCGGGCCGGCATGCGCGACGGATGCGGGATGTTCCCAGCGGTCAGCGCGTCGCGCGGGGCGCTGCCCATCAGCTGTTGAGCGGCCAGCTGCGCGCCGACCTGGGAACCGATGTTGGCGCCGCCCATCGCACCGCTTGCGGCCGTCGCGCCGGCCGGGGGGGCGCCGGCCGGGGGGGCGGCGCTGGCGGTCAGGCGGATCGGTTGGTCGGCGGAACGCGGAGCCTCGGCGGGAGTCGCTTGGGGCTGCCCCAACTGGGCGTTCGGAATCTGGGCGTTCGGCATCTGTGGGTTCGGCACCGCGGAGGATCCGGCCTGCGCCGGACCCTCCGCACGCGCCGCGACAGCCACGGCGGGGGCGGGATGGTCACCCCCACCGAAGCCGAGCGAAGCCATGACCTGACCGCCAAAATCCTTGCCGTTCGCCTCCTCCACGACCGCGTTGGCCAGCGACGCCATGCCGCCGACCACGCCGCCGAACAGGATGCCGCCCATCACCTTGGAGGCGGGCTGGATCGTATCGCCGGTGACCTCGCGGTAGATCTGGTTGACGATCGGGATGTGTTGCAGCGGGTTGATGACGTCGAGGAAGTCCCAGAAGGACATGTTCCCTTCGACAGCGGGCGTCTGGTCGCTCCAGGCCTCGTAGGTGACCGGTGCCGACGACCGCTCGCGCTGGACCGGCCGCATGGCGGCGGAAGCGTCCTGGGTGAGAGCGTCGATGGCCATGGTCGGTCTCCGGCACTGGGGTCGCCATCATCAAAGCAACCGGCGTGCCAGTTTTCGCGGGGCCTTTCCGTCCGATTCCGCCCGAATCACCCGGAATCCGATTCCCCTGCCCTCGCCCCCCGGCAAGACCTGCCGGGTGCCGGGCGATTCCTGCCCGGCGGAGTTTCGAAGGTTCAGAACATGTGCCCGCTGCGCTCGGCCTTGGTGCGCAGATAGCCTTCGTTGTGGCCGTTTGCCGGGAAGATATGCGGAACGCGCTCGACCACCTCGATCCCGCAGCGGGCGAGCTGGCGCAGCTTCTCCGGGTTGTTGGTCATCAGCCGCACCGACGCGAAGCCCAGCTGCCGCAGCATCTCCGCCGCCGGCAGATAGACGCGCTCGTCCGCTTCGAAGCCCAGGATCTCGTTGGCGTCCACGGTGTCGAAGCCGCGGTCCTGGATGCGGTAGGCGCGCAGCTTGTTGACGAGGCCGATGCCGCGCCCTTCCTGCGCCAGATAGAGCAGCACGCCGCTGCCCTGCCGCGCGATCTCCGCGATGGCGCCGCGCAGCTGGTCGCCGCAGTCGCAGCGCAAGGATCCCAGCAGGTCGCCGGTGAAGCATTCCGAATGCAGGCGGGCCAGCACCGGCCGGTCCGGATCGGGGTCGCCGATGACGATGGCCAGATGCTCGGACCCGCCGTCGATGGGGCGGAAGGCGACGATGCGCGTGTTCTCCGCCGCGATCAGCGGCACGCGGGCGTCGGCGACCTGCCGCAGCGTGCGCACCACATGGACGCGGTAATCGGCGATGTCGCGCGCCCGCACCAGCAGCAGGTCGTGGCGCGCCGCCCAGGATTCGGCCGAACCGCGCACGCCGCGCGCCGGGGCCACCACGGCGGACGGCAGCAGCCGCGCCAGCCGGGCAAGCTCAACCGCCGCCGCCTCGCGGGAATCCGCGTCCATCGGCGTTGCGGTCAGCCCCACCGGCAGGCCGCCACCGGGCTGGTGTTCGGGGCGGTGTTCGGGATCGGCCAGCGCGTGCGCCTCGTCGGCGGTCAGGCCGCCGGGCAGCGACAGCGCGACCACGCCCGTCCCCTCCTCCAGCAGCTTCAACACGATGGCGCGGCGCCGCGTGACGGCCAGCACCGGCTCCCCGCCGGTCAGCCGCTTCAGCCGGGCGACCGCGTCGGCGGCCACGGACTCCACCGACACGGCGGCGCCGACGGTGCCATCGGCCGTTTCGATGGCGACCGCCTCGCCCCGGCGCAGCGCGGCCAGCGCCCGGTCGACCGCGCGCATGGCGGCTTCGTCAAAGGGCTGGGCGGGTTCGGAATGAAGGTCGGCGTACATCGCAACGCTTATCGCTGACGGAAAAACACGAGATGGGCCCGAAGGCCAGCGAAGCAAAGCGCAGGTGCCGCACCCCTGTCCAGCGAATCCCGCGCGTCGCACGCTCACCACACCGTTGTTCTTCGCGCAACGATGCCTGCCGAAGCTCCGGTGCGTGCCTTCCGGGGTTGCGCTATCCTGATCGCCGCGACAAAGACGGAGGGTTCACCCCATGCCGGAACAGCCCATGCCGGAACAGCCCATGCCGGAACAGCCGGTCCTGAATTTCCTGGTCCCGGTGTGCCAGGCCCCGAATGCCTACGGGCCGCGCGTAGCCGAAGCCCTGCGGGCGGCGGGCTGGACCGTCACGACGCACGCACTGCCCGGCGGCTATCCGCTGGTGGACCCGTCGGCGATCCTCGCGGCGGACATCGCCGTGTCGCGCCTGCCGGACGGCGCCGCCGTTCTGGTGGACGGCCTCGCCCTGCCCGGCGTCGCGGCGGCCCTGTCCATCGACAGCCGCCGTCTGCGCCTGGTCGCCCTGATCGACCGGCTGCTGTGGCGCGAACCCGGCCTGAACGCCGACGAGGCGGCGGCCCGGCGCAATCTGGAACAGGGGGCGCTGGCTCTGATGCGCGCCGTCGCCGTGCCGGACGCCGAGGGTGCGGCGGAGGCGACGGCCCTCGGCCTCGCGCCGGAGGCGGTCCGCGTCGTTTCCCCGGATGCCGGGGCTGCGGCCGCCCTCGCCGCCGTGCTAAGGTCCGGCCCGGAGCCCACCGTGAACACCCCCGCATGACGCCCGCCAAACGCATTCTTCTGGTCGATGACGACGACGCCCTGCGCCAGTCCCTGGCCGAACAGCTCCATCTGCTGGAGGAGTTCGAGACGGCGGAGGCCGCCGACGCCGCCGGCGCGCTCGCGGCGGCGCGGGAGGGCGGCTTTTCCGCCATTCTGCTGGACGTCGGGCTGCCGGACATGGACGGGCGCGACCTGTGCCGGCTGCTGCGGCGGGAGGGCGTGCGCTGCCCGGTCATCATGCTGACGGCGGCGGGATCCGACGCCGACACCATTCTGGGGCTCGATTCCGGGGCCAACGACTACGTCACCAAGCCGTTCCGCCTGGGCGTCCTGCTGGCCCGCCTGCGCGCCCAGCTGCGCCTGTTCGAGCAGACCGAGGACGCCATTTTCGCCATCGGCCCCTACAGCTTCCGCCCCGCCGGCAAGCTTCTGCTGGACGAGGCGAAGAACCGCAAGATCCGCCTGACCGAAAAGGAAACGGCGATCCTGAAATACCTGTACCGGGCCGGGGGCGCGGTGGTCGGGCGCGACACGCTGCTGGGCGAGGTGTGGGGCTACAACGCCGCCGTCACCACCCACACGCTGGAAACGCACGTCTATCGTCTGCGCCAGAAGATCGAGCGCGACCCGTCGAACGCCGAAATCCTGGTGACCGAGCCCGGAGGCTACCGCCTCGTCCCGTGAGGGTGATGGTCATGGTGGTGGCCATGCGGCTGGCGTTGCCCGTGGCCGGAACGGCCGGCGATGGTGACCGCCACCGGATAGCCCATCCAGCGCTTGCGCGGGCCGTCCAGCGCCGCCGCGCCATGCTTGCCGCTGGACTTGCCGTTGACGCTCCACAGCCCCCGCCCGCGCGGCACCACCGGCAGCAGGCGGATCTTGCGCCCGACGATGGCGAGGCGCCGCCGCCAATGCGCGACGACCTTCGCCGAGGCGCCGACGCGCCGCGCGATCTCGTGGTCGGCCAGCAGCGCGCTGCCGGGATCCTGAAGCTGGTCGAGGATGGCGCGCCGCTTGTCGGCCTTGGTGTGGCGGATGTGCTTGCGCTCCAGCGCCTTGCCCACGTCCCACAGCTTTTCCGCCGTCTCGCGGGCCAGCGAGCGCCAGCGGTCGGCCTCGTCCCGCTGCCGCTCCATCTCGCCGCTGGTCTTCTCCAGCTGGCGCTTCAGCCCGGCGATCTCCAGCTCCAGATCCTTCACCTGACGGCGCAGGCCCTGGACGAGCTGATCGGGCGGCGGCGGCCGGTCGGGGGGAGCGGGCGTGACGACGGTGGGGGGCGGCTCGGACGCCGGGGCCGAACGGGCGCCAGCCGGCCGGGCTCCCTGGGCGAGATCGCGGAACGACAGGCCGGCCCGCGACAGCATGATGCGGGCGGCGCGCAGAGCGGACAGAGCCTCACCCTGGTGCTCCGACTCGGCCATGGCGAGGACTTTGGCGAGCTTGTCAGGATCCATCCGTCGATCGGGTCCGGAGGCGAATCAGCACAGGATTTGCGAATTGGGCGGACACTACCACATCTTATTGGATTGGGCACCTCCACATATTGGGGTTTCCGGCCAATCTTTCAGACCTTCCGAGGGGGTAGGTTTTCACTCGACTTGGGATCGCTGCGCGGCCAAATTGATGGCACCATGACGGAATCCACCGTTCCCGAGTCCCTGGCTCCCGCGTCCCAAGTCGCGGCGCCGGTCTTCACCGTGCGTTTCTGGGGTGTCCGGGGCAGCATCGCCTCCCCCGGACCCGACACGGTCCGTTACGGCGGCAACACCCCCTGCGTCGAGCTGCGCTGCGGCGACGCTCTGCTGGTGCTGGACGCCGGCACCGGGCTGCGTCCGCTGGGCGAGGCGCTGTCGCGCCAGGGGGCGGTCGATCTCGACCTGCTGCTGACGCACAGCCACCTGGACCACATCTGCGGCCTGCCCTTCTTCGCTCCGGCCTTCGATCCGAACAGCTGCGTGCGGCTGTGGGCCGGTCACCTGACGCCGGACCACGGGTTGCGCTCGGTCCTGCGCGGCATGATGTCGGCCCCGCTGTTCCCGGTCCCGGTGGAGGTCTTCACCGCCGACTGCTCCTTCCGGGATTTCCAGGGGGGCGAGACGCTGGCCCTGAAGCCGGGCGTCACCGTGCGCACCGCGCGCCTGAACCACCCGGACGGCGCCGTCGGCTACCGGGTGGAGTTCGCCGGGCGCAGCGTCTGCTACGTCACCGACACCGAACACCCGGCCACGGGCCGCGACCCCGGCGTGCTCGCGCTGGTGCGCGGGGCCGACCTGCTGATCTACGACAGCACCTACAGCGACGCCGAATACCCGGCCCGCGTCGGCTGGGGCCATTCCACCTGGCAGGAGTGTGTGCGCCTGGCCGAGGAGGCCGGGGTCGGCCGGGCGGTCATCTTCCACCACGACCCGTCGCGCACCGACGCGCAGCTGGACGCCATCGCCGCCGCCGCCGAGGCGATGCGCCCCGGCACGCTGGTCGCCCGTGAAGGCATGGTTCTGACGCCGTAAGTTGTCCGGAATCGGTCTGTGATGTTTTTCAGCCACATCGGAGCCGTAATTCGAGTCCCGTGGTAACTTGTCGCTGCAAGCTCTTGTGACAACCATGGTATGAAGGCCGCTTGCAACCACAGGGGGAACTCTGGGGGACATGATGCGGCCCTTTCTGCGCCTTACATTGCCGTGCCTGCTCGTTGGGGGCTTCCTCAGCGGATGCGCCTCGACCCCCGCACCGCAATCGACGCTGGGCGCCTCGCCCCGGTCGATCACCCTGCACCATCCGCAAAGCGGCGAGACGGTCAGCGCCACCTACTGGCGCGGCGACGGTTACGACCCCGCGGCGTTGCAGGAGATTTCCGCCCTGTTCCGCGACCGCCGCAGCGGCGAGACCGCCCCGGTCGATCCGGCGCTGGTGGACATGCTGGTGGAACTGCGCGAGCGCTGCGGCGCCCCGGCCGACACGCCGATCCACATCACCTCCGGCTACCGGTCGCAGGTGACCAACGTGGCGCTGGCCCGCAGCAACCCGTACGTGGCCGAGAACAGTTTCCATCTGCGCGGTCAGGCGGCGGACATCTACATTCCCGGCGTTCCGCCGCGCCGCATCGCGGACGAGGCGGCGGCCATGCAGCGCGGCGGCTACGCCCTGTACCCGCACAGCGGCCACGTCCATGTGGACACCGGCCCCTTCCGCACCTGGACGCCGAAGGGCGGCGAGCCGCGCACGACGCCGGCGATCCTGGAGGCCAGGGCCACCCCGCGCGGCAAGCCCGCGCCGAAGTCCGAACCCAGGGTGCAGGTCGCCGAAGCGAAGTCCGCCCCGGCCCCCAAGCCGCCGGAGACCAAACCGCTGGAGACCAAGACCATCAGAACCGTGGCGTCCGCCGCCCCGGCCGACCTGTCCCGCGTCCGCTTCGTGCTGGCCCAGATCAAGGACCAGCCGGCGGCGGTACCGCCCAAGGAGCGGAAGAAGCCCTGAGGAACAGGCCGCGTTCCGGGTTAGACTCCCGGACAAGGAGGCGCCCGTTCCGTGAAGGTCCTGTTCCACGTCCAGCATTTGCTCGGCATCGGCCACGACCGGCGCGCCGCCCTGATCGCCCGGGGGCTGGCGGCCGCCGGCATGGAGGTGACCGTGCTGCGCGGCGGTCATCCCGTGCCGGGCATCGACTATGGCGCGGCGGCGGTGATCCAGCTTCCCCCCGCCCGCGCCGCCGACGAGACCTTCAAGACCCTGCTGGACGAGCACGGCCACCCCATCGACGATGCGTGGCGCGCGAACCGGCGGGAGGCCGTGTTAAACGCGTTTAAACGCATCCAGCCCGACGCGCTGTTGGTCGAATCTTTCCCCTTCGGCCGCCGCGCCTTCCGGTTCGAACTGCTGCCGCTGCTGGAGGCCGCCCGCGCCGCCGGGACCGTCACCGCCTGCTCGGTGCGCGACATCCTCGTCGCCAAGGCCGATCCCGACCGGCTGGAGGAGAGCGCCGCGACCGTAGAGCGTCTGTTCGACCGCGTGCTGGTGCACGGCGATCCGGATCTTATCCCCTTCGACGCCACCTTCCTGCTCGCCGGGCGCATCGCCGACCGCATCCGCTACACCGGCTACGTCGCCGCACCACCCTCAGCCGCCGAAACCACGGCCCCTGAAAACACCGACGGAACGGACGAGGTGATCGTGTCGGTCGGCGGCGGGGCGGTCGGCCTGCCGCTGCTGCGCGCCGCGCTGGCCGCCCGCCCCCTGTTCCCCCACCCGCTGACCCCGGCCGGCGATGCCGTGTGGCGC
>JAEZID010000023.1 GCA_023416195.1 Pseudomonadota bacterium
CCGTAGATCTGGCTGTCATACTTGAACTGAATGGCCTCGAACGGCTCAGCCAGGCGCAGGTTGGGGAAGCGCTTGAACAGCTTGGCGAAGGCCACTTGCAGTTCGATGCGGGCCAACTGCTGGCCGAGGCAGCGGTGGATGCCATAGCCGAAGGTGACATGGGCGCTGGCGTCACGGCCGAGATCCAGGCGGTCGGGATCGGCGAACTCGCTCTCATCGCGGTTGGCCGACGGCGTGACGGCGAAGACACCGTCGCCCTTGGCGATGCGGGACCCGTTGATCTCCACATCCTCCAGCGCCACCCGGCGCGGGGCGAACTGGACGGGCGAAAGGAAGCGCAACAGCTCCTCCACCGCCGACTCGATGAGGTCCGGCTCGCTCTTCAGGCGTTCCAGCTGGTCGGGGGTGCGCAGCAGGAGCAGCGTGCCGAGCCCGATCATGTTGGTGGTGGTGTCGTGGCCCGCGCGCAGGATCATGGCGCAGATGTCGGCAAACTCCTCCCGGCTCAGCTCGCCGGTCAGGACATGGTCCCTGATGATGCGGCTGATCATGTCGTCGGCCGGTTCGGCCTCCTTGCGGGCGATCAACGCGCGGCAATAGGCGACGAGGTCGGCGGCCGACTGGCGGGCCTGTTCGGGCGACTGGCTCAGGCCGTGGCGGCCGGCCGCGCACTTGGCGATGTAGTGGTGGTCCTCGTAGGGCGAACCGAACAGCTCGCACATCACGATGGCCGGCAGCTCCACCGCGAAGTCCTTCACAAGGTCGGTCGGCGCGCCTTTGGCCTCCATGGCGTCGAGCAGGTCGTCGGTGATTCGTTCGATCGAAGAGCGCAGCGCCATCATGCGCTTGGTGGTGAACTCCTTCGTCAGCATGCGCCGGTAATGGTCGTGCAGCGGGTTGTCCATGCCGACGAAGGCGCGTTCCATCTTGTCGATCGCGCGGCGCGCCTCGGTCACGGTGGGGAAGTCGGGGCGCGAGAACTGGCCGCTGAAGCGGTCGTCGACAAGGACCGAGCAGAAATCCGCGTAGGTGGTGAGCAGCCAGGCGCGCTGGCCGTTCCACAACGTCACCGGGGCCACCGGGCAATTCTGTCTGGCCTCGGCGTATTCGGCCGGCAATTCGAACTGCCGGTCGCGCTTGAAGGGGAAGCGGGGCGGGTTCGTGGTGTCGGCGAAGGGGCAGCCCTCGGCGCCGTCGGTCTTCGTCATCTTGATGTCTCCGGTGTCGTTCTCGGGCGGCTCATCCCCGTGGCGGCGGTCGGAATCCGGTGCCAACGGCGGGAATGCGCGGTAAACGCCCCGTTGCTCAGTGCCGGTGGACCTTGTGCTCCAAGGCCAGCAGCAGGCTGTTTATGGTGACCGCGAAGACGCCGATCAGGATGGTCACGGCCATCATGGTGCTGGTGTCGTTCACGTTGATGCCGTTCATGATCAGGAAGCCCAGGCCGCGGCTGGAGGCGAACATCTCACCCACCATCACGCCCAGCACCGTGATCGAGAAGCTGATGCGGATGCCGGTGACGATCTCGGGCACGACGGCCGGCAGCACGATGGTGCCGAGCGTCTGGGCCTTGCTGAGCCGCAGCACGCGAGCCGTGCGCAACAGGTTGGGATGCATCGACTGGATGGCGCCCATCGCGATGATCATCATCGGGATCACCCCGTGCAGGACGCCGAAGGTGACCTTGGCGCCCATGCCGATGCCCGCGAACAGCAGGATGATCGGATAAAGCGTGACCTTCGGCATGGCCGACAGCGTGATCAGCATCGGCGCGCCGACATCGCTCGCCCGGCGGCTGAGACCGATCAGCAGCCCGACCAGCGCGCCGACCCCGCAGGAGATGAGGAGGGCGAGGAAGAGAGCGCGCGCGGTCTCGGATATGTGCTCCCAGAATGCGGCGGTGCCGAGCAGCCCCGCCAGATGGACGAGGGTGCCGGCCGGTCCCGCCAGCGCCGCGTCACCCACACGCATGTGGACCAGCTGCCACACGACGCCGAGCGCGAACACGACGGCGCCCGTGGCCGCCACCTTGGATATGGCGGACACCTCCACCGGCTCGACGCGCGACTTGGCGCTGCTCGCGCGGTGCTTGACCCGGGACTCCACCTTGAAGATGACCCAGGTCAGGACCGACACCACGATCAGCAGGAAGAGCAGCAGCGCGTACATCTTCCTGTCCTCGAAATTGTTGTACGCAAAGGACAGGGTGTAACCATAGCCCTTGTCGGCCATGATGAATTCCGACCCCAGAACACCGGTAAAGGCGTAGCCGAAGGCGAGCTTGGTGCCGGTGAAGGCGTGCGGCGCCGCCGCCGGCAGCGAGATGCGGATCGCCTGCTGGATCGGTGAGAGGTGAAGGACGCGGCCGACGCGCGTGTACACGCCCGGAATGCGGTCGAGGCCCGCCAGGGTCGATACGATCATCGCCATCACCGCCAACAGGAAGCCGATCAGGATGATCGGACCCTGGTTCATGCCCATCACGACCACGAAGACCGGATAGAGCACGAAGATCGGCAGGGCGTAGTAGCTGGAGATCAGGGGATCGAGCGCCTTGCGCAGCCGGGGCATCCGGTAGAGGAGCACGGCGACGGTGCTGCCGACCAGCACCGCCATCGCGAGGGCGGTGACGATCGAGCGGGCGCTGATCCCGACCTGGCTCCAGAAGCCGGAGGTCTGCATCAGCGTCCACAGTTCGTCCACCATGGCGGTCGGCGGCACCAGGAATCCGGGCGGCACCAGCTTGAGCCGGCAGACCAGTTCCAGCACGCCCACAATCGCGAGAACGATGGCGGCGCGGATCGCGTTGTTGAGGCCCATGGCTCTACCCCGCTTGCAGGGACATGGCTTTGAGCGATTCCTCGCGCAGCACATCCCAGATTTGGGTCGCCAGTTCCCCGAATCGCGGGTCGGCGGCGTTGCGGCTGCTGCGATCGCGCGACCAGCCGGTCGTGATGATGTCGATGAAGCGGCCGGGGCGGGCCGACATGACGGCGACCCGGTCGGCCAGCATCACCGCCTCGTCGATTGCGTGGGTGATGAGGACGACGGTGGCGCCGGTCTCCCGCCACAGCCGCAGCAGTTCGTCGCCCATCAGCAGGCGGGTCTGCTGATCCAACGCGCCGAACGGCTCATCCAGCAGCACCAGCCGCGGTTGCAGCACCAGTGTGCGGGCGATGCAGACACGCTGGCGCATGCCGCCCGAAAGCTGGCTGGGGTGGGCCTTCGCGAAGGCCCGCAGACCCATGAAGTCGATGGCCTGGTCGACCCGCGAGGCGATCTCGCCCGTGTCCATGCCGCGGCGGCGCAGGCCGAAAGCGATGTTGTCGGCTACGGTCAGCCAGGGGAATGAGGCGTCCTCCTGGAAGACGACGCCGACGCCGTCGGGGACGGTGCCGTCCATCGGCTTGTCTTCAAAGGTGACGATGCCTTCGCTCGGGTCGCCGAGACCGGCCAGAACGTCGAGGAAGGTGGATTTGCCGCAGCCGGAGGGCCCCACCACGGCGAAAAATTCGCCCTTCCGGAGTTCAAGGTCGATGGGACCCAGCGCCTGCACGGTCCCGCCGTAGACGCGCGTGACGCCCTTCATCTGGACGTGGACAGCGGACGCGGTCGCGCCGCGTTCGGAGGAGGGCGGGAAGGGATTCAGCTTGGCGACGGAGTTGATGGTCATGCCACGTCCGGTATCGTCAATGCGGAGGTCTCAGGGGCCGCTGGCGGCGCTCGTTCCCGTGATGGCGGGAACGTAGGCCGGCGCGGAGACGCTTCATCAGCCCTTCGGCTGGTAGGACGTGCTGATGGCGGTGTTCCAATCGAAGTCGCCGTCGATCTCGCCTTGCTGGCGCATGAAGCTGAGCCATACGTCGAGTCCCTTGAGATCGATCTCGCCGCGGCTCCAGAAATCGATCTTGGCCATGCGGGTGACGGCGGCCACGGCGACCTCGGGTTTCAGCACCGTCTCGCCGTAGCGCTTGGCCATCAGGCGGCCGGCCTCGGCCGGATCCTCATAGATGAAGGCGGCGGACTTGGCGTAGGCATCGACGAGGTCGCGCACGACCTCGGGCTTCTTCTGGATCATCGAGCTGGTGGCGACGCCCACCATCTGCGAGGCGGGCGGAACCTCCTCAAGCGTGAAGGCGATCTTGTAGCGGTCTTGCCGCGCGCTCCACAGCGGTTCGTTGATCAAGGCCGCGGCGACGCCGCCGGCCTCGAGCGCCGACAGGCCCGCCGCCACGCTGCCCAGCGACACCAGTTCCACCTGCCCGGTCAGCCCATGCTTTTCGACCATCCACTTGGCCATGGTCTCGCTGATGGACTGTGGCTTGGTGAAGCCGATCTTCTTGCCCTTGAGATCCTGGATCGAATTGATGCCGCTGTTGGGCATCGACACCCACAGCAGGTCCTGCATGGTGCGGATGACGCCATGGACGATCTTGATGTCGATTCCCGACTTGATGGCGGTCAGCGCGGCCGAGGTGCCGACGATGCCGTATTCCACGCCGCCGCCGATCATGTTGCGGATGGCGGTGCCGCCGCCGATGGTGCTGACCACGTTGCGAACGTCGATGGCCGGTGTGTTGTAGAAGCCCTTTTCCTGACCGACGGCCACGATGCCGGCGTTCACCAGGGCGCCGTAATAGGCCACGAGAATTTGGAGCTTCTCCTGGCCCCAGGCGACTCGCGGCAACACAAGACCGGCCGTGAGGCCGGCGGTAAGCGCCATGACGTCCCGTCGACGCAGTTCGAGCGACTTGGTCATCGGTTTCCTCCCTCCCTCGGGGATGGTGCGATCCAACGGAAATCCGCTTCCACACCGGATTGTTTTGATTTATAGCAATCAGCATTATGAAATAGCAAATCATAAAGTCAATGACCAATCGGCGCGCTGGGGGATGGGGGACCCCGCCGCTCCCGTTCGGACGGGACGCCATGCGGTCGTCCCCACAACAACCTTTGACGGAGGCTCGAACCTCGATGCCGCTGGGTGCTTCATGTCTCTTTGAGCCCGTTTCCATCGGCGGGCTCGAACTTCGCAACCGGGTCGTCATGTCGCCGATGAGCCGCTACCGCTCGCCGGACGGCGTGCCGAACGCGGCCAACGCCGAGTATTACCGCCGCCGCGCCGCCGCCGGCGTCGGGCTGATCATCACCGAGGGAACCTACGTCGACCATCCCGGCGCCGGGGTGTATGAGAATGTGCCCAACTTCTTCGGTGCCGCGGCCCTGGAGGGGTGGAAAGGGGTGCTGGAGGCGGCGCACGAAAACGGCGCCCGCATCATGCCGCAGTTGTGGCATGTGGGTTCGGCCCGAACGCTGGGGGCGCCGCCCGACCCGTCCGTGCCGGGCTATGGTCCTTCGGCCGTGATGCGCGACGGCAGGACCGTCGTCGTTGCCATGACGGAGCAGGACATCAAGGAGGTCGCCGAGTCCTTCGCCCGCAGCGCCGTGTACGCCCGCGAGCTGGGATTCGACGGCGCGGCGATCCACGGCGGCCACGGTTATCTGCTGGACCAGTTCCTGTGGAACGAGACGAACACCCGGCAGGACGGATACGGCGGCTCCATCGAGAACCGCTGCCGCTTCGCCGTTGAGGTGGTCAGCGCCATGCGGCAGGCCGTGGGGCCGGATTTCCCCATCGTGCTGCGCTTCTCACAATGGAAGGCCACCGACTACAACGCCCGCATCGCCACGACGCCGGAGATGTTGGGCCGCATGCTCGGCCTGCTCGCCGAGGCCGGCGTCAGCGTCTTCGACGTCAGCACCCGCCGGTTCCATGAGCCGGCCTTCGCGGGCGATCCGCGCAGCTTGGCGGCCTGGACGAAGAGCCTGGGCGGCCGGCCCGTGATCGCCGTTGGCAGCATCGGCCTGGACCAGCCGCACCAGTCCAAGCATTTCCGTACGGCCGACAACGTGGCGGCGCGCGTGACCGACATCGACAATGTGGAGGAGGCGCTGTTGCGGGGCGATTTCGACCTGGCGGCGGTCGGGCGGGCCATTCTGGCCGATGCCGAATGGGCGGAGAAGGTGCGGCGCGGCGCCTTCGACGAGATCACGCCCTTCACCCGCAGCGCCATGGACAGCTACGCCTGACCGGGGCGGCCGGGCCACCCGGGTCCGGCCATCGCGGGACTCCGGCCGGTCTGCAAAGGGAAGCTTTCACCATGTCCTATCCGACACGGCCGCCGGAAGGGGCGGCCTTGCCCGCCCCGGTTCTCGAAACGAGAGCGGTCGATTCCGGCCGCCGGGTGGTTTTCATGGTCGAGGCGGATGCCGATCCCGGCACGCTGCCGCGCGTGCTGGAATTGGTCGCCAAGCGCGGGCTGGTGCCCGCCGCGCTCCGCGCGGGCTTGGCGGCAACAGCCGGAAGCCTCGATCTCAGCCTCACGGTTGACGGGCTTGCCTCCGCCGAATCCAGCCATATCGCCAATTGCCTCCGCAGCCTGCCGATGGTCGCCTCGGTGACGGTGCGGAAAGCCGGCTTGACTGAGCGTGGGGCGACTCGCTCCGTTTCAGCCGAACACCCGGCCTTGGCGCATGCGTTCATCATGCATCAGCCGTGCGGTGCAGTTGTCGGCGGGCATCAGGCCGCAGCGCTTCATCCGGGGGCAATTCCCGCAGCTGAGGCGGGCTGTGTCATCGTCGCGGAAAACCACCGCCAAGGTCCGGAGAACCGGTTTCAGAAACGCGTTCATAACTCCTCTCCACTCGCTGCAATCGATCAGCCATGATCCAGTGCGGAGGCCCGGCGGGACGTTGATCCTGATCAATAGGGCGGCCGCCGATTGCGCATGGCAGCCATGGCCGTATATCATAAATAGGATAATCACAATCGAATATCTGATTTCGTGATGGCATATCAGTATCATCGATGGCGGCTGTCGAAAACGGATGATCGACCAATTCCCAGGCGGCCCCTTCCGGCCGCCTTGTGTTGAAGCCGCCCGTCGTTGACGCCACTGGCCGGAAAAGCAAAGGCGTGATACCCGTGCGAGTGAACCTTTGAGGCTGTGACCCAAGCATGCAAAAAGAACACGCCAGATCGATCAAGCGGACGCTGGAGGTTCTGGAGTTTTTTGACGAGGAACATCCGTCGGCGACCGTGGGCGAGATCGCCCGCGAGTTGGGCTATCCACAGTCAAGCACCTCCATCCTTCTGAAGAGCTTGATGGATTTGGGGTATCTGTCGCATGACGAGCGAACCCGCTCCTACCGCCCTACGGCGCGCGTCGCCATGCTGGGCCGGGGCGCCCGCCCACAGGTGTTCGGGGACGGCGCGCTTCTCGCGGCGCTGCACGATCTGAACGACCGGACGGGCGAGCTGATCTTCCTCGCCGCGCGGGTCGGTCTGTGGGTCCACTACATCTATGTCATCCCAGCGACCAACGCGTTGCGCATGCATCTGCGTGCCGGCGCCATCCGGCCGTTGGTGGGATCGGCCACCGGCCACCTCTTCCTCTCCTCGATGCGGGACGAGGACATCGTCAGAGCGGTGGAGGCAACGCGCACAGGCACCACCGACCGCGTGGTGCCGGATCTGGCCGAGGTGTTCGCCGAAGTGAAGCGAATCCGCAAGCAGGGCTTCGTCCTGTCGTCCAACACGGTCACCCCCGGCGGCGGTGTGCTGGCCATGCTGCTCCCGAACCGCGGGAACGGCGAACCTCTGGCCGTGTGCGTGGGCGGCGTCGGTTCTGTGATCGAGGGGAATGCTGAACGCTATCTGACCGAGATGCGCGAGGTGATGTGCCTGCACATGGATGGGAAGACGATACAGGCATAGCGTCCCTGGGCATCGGAAGCGCGTTGAGCGCATGGTTCATCATATAACCGAACATGGACATCGCAAAACGGATCGCTTAGCATCGGCGCATGTCCAGTCCTTCCGCTGTTTCCGGTGGTAATCTCGGCCGTCTCATTCTGACACTCGTGGTGGCCGGCGCCGGCGGCGGTGCGGCAACGGCGCTTGGTGTGGCGGGTGGATGGCTCACCGGCGCGCTCCTTTCCGTCCTGCTGGCCGGCAAGTTGGGCCTGTCCCTCGGTGCGCCGCCCGCCCTGCGCGGCGCCGCGCTGACGTTCGCCGGCCTGACGACCGGGGCCATGATCACCGAGAGCGGGCTCGGCAGCCCCTTCACCTTGGCGGTCACCCTCCTTGGTGTGGTGGTGACGACGGCGCTGATCCTTGCCGCCTCCTATTTTGCCCACCGGCTGATCTGGCGCAGCAGCCCGGCCACCTCATTCTATTGCGCTTGGCCGGGCAACACGCTGCTGGCGCTGGTGGGAGCGGAGATGAACGCCGCCGACCTGGACCGGGTGGTGCTGGTGCAGTCGCTCCGCCTGCTGATCCTGGTGCTGGCGCTGCCGATGGTGGTCAGCGGCCATGCGGTTCCAGCCGCCCCGGAGGGGCCGATGATGAATGCCGATCTCGCCATCGGCACACTTCTGGCGCTCGGCTGCTGGTGGGCGGCACGGCGTCTGGGCACGGTCGGGGCGGAGATGTTCATCACGGTGATCGTGATCGGCCTGCTCAGCTATGCCGACCTCCTGCATGTGAAGGTGCCGCAGGTCTCCATCGCCTTTTTCCAGATGGTGGTCGGCGCCTTCATCGCCCTGGCGCTGTGCCGCTGCCGGATGAGCGCCGTGCGCTCGGCCCTGGCGCCGGCGGTGGTCGGAGCGACCATCGGCGCGGTCATGACACTGGTCGCCGCCTGGGGCTTGGCCGCCCTGATCGGCATCAGTCCGGCCACCGCCGCGCTCGCCTATGCGCCAGGCGGCGCCGAGGCGATGATCCTGCTGGCGGCGACGTTCGGCATCGACCCCGGCTTCGTCGGCACCCACCATACGCTGCGCCTGATCGTATTGAGCTTGGCCTTCCCGCTTGTGGCGCCGCTGATCCGACCAAAGCCGCTCCCCAAAGGCTGCACCGGGAATTCGTCCCCGAGTCCATCGAACGAAAACGCTTGAGAACCCGGCATGCGCCCGAAGCTGATCTACTTTGCCGAGCGCCATCCCTCGCTGAGCGCCGAGTCCTTCACGAACCGCTGGCGCCGCCATGGCGAACTGGGAATGAGCCTGCCACGCTGGCGCAATGTGCTGCGCTACACGCAGGCTGTGGTGAAGGCGCGGGCTGGCGGCGGACCGCCCGGCGCCATCGCCTGCGACGGCGTGGCGACGGTCGTCTACCGCAGTGAGGAGGCGCGCATCGCCCACAGCCGCGACCCGGATTCCGCCGTCACCAAGGCCGACGAGGCTCTGTGCTTTGCCCGGCCGGTGCGCGAGACGGCGGTCCTAACCATTGAGCAGCCGCTGCTCCCGCATCTCCATCCGGCCCGCAAACTCTACGTGCGCGCCTGGCCGGCCGGGGGCGTCGCATTGGAGGCTTTCCAGCGCTGGTGGGCGAACACGGTCAATCCCGTCCTCACCGACAGGCTCCGCAACCTTGACCAGCAGGCCGGCGTCAGTCGGAATTTGGCACGGAGCGACAGCGCGGCGCTTGGCTGCGGCGTCACGGCCGCCGTCATCGACGAGATTTCCACCAGCGATCCCACCGCCAGCGCCGCCGAACTGATCCCCTGGCTGGCTTCTGTCGCGGAGGCCGGCCGCCATTTGGGCCATTTCGACTGGATTGCTGTCGAGGAGACAGTGCTGCACGACGTCTCCCCCGGCGCCGCGGACTGAAAACTTGTGTGTATCTGTAGCGGCCCGAGATCATCGGCGGCCGGACCCGAGCACCTCCTGGGCGTCGGCCGACTTGCGGTGCACCGGCCGGAACCAGCCCATGCGCAGCAACTGGGCAATGCCGCGGGCGTCCTTGCGGTCGGTCTTCACCACCATGGCCGAGAGCGCTGCCTTCACGGGGCGCGTCTCCAGCAACACCGTCGCCAAACCCGCCTCGCTCAGCCCCGCATGCAGCCACTGCGACAAGGGGCCGGCCTCCAGCCCGATGCGGACCACCGGAAAGCCAAGGTCCGCGAAGAAGCGCGCCAGGGCTTCGGGCTCGCGCGCCACCTTGGCCTCCCGCACGATCTGGCCCGTTGCGTCCACCACGCACACGCTGCTCTGTTCCAACGAGACGTCGATCCCGGCACAGTGGTCCATGGCTGTCCCTCCATGATGCGTGGGGCCGACCCGCTCGGACCCCGCTTCCACACCATCACAGTGGGGACAGCCACCTCGCCAAGCGACCGCTTGGTGAAGACCCATTACGGCATCTAGCAGGCTGCGAACGGGTCCCGGATTTATAACCCATTGTTTGGTATCATTTTTATTTCT
>JAEZID010000029.1 GCA_023416195.1 Pseudomonadota bacterium
TCGTCGTCGCGGATCTCGCGCAGCGTCTGGAAGGTGTAGTTGACGTGCGCCGCCGCCGCCGCCTTCGCCCGCTCGGCGTCGCCGTTCACGACGGCCTTGGCGATGGCAAGGTGCTGCCCCAGCAGGATTTCGCGCACCCCCGGCCGCGCGTAGAGGCGGGCGCGGTTGTAGAAAACGTCGTTGCGCAGCATGTCCGACAGCGTCCGCATGATGTGCAGCATCACCACGTTGTGCGCGGCCTCGTAGACGGCGAGGTGCATTTGCGCGTCGGCGTCCGCCTCCTCCGTCGCGTCGTCCTTGCCGTGCGCGGCCTTCATCCGCTCGACGGTGCGCCGGATGATGTCGCGGTCCACGTCGGTCGCCCGCTGCGCCGCCAGCGCCGCCGCCTCCGCCTCGATGGAGCAGCGGAACTCCAGATAGTCGAAGGTGGTCTCGGGGTTGGCCTGCAACAGGGAGGCGAGCGGCACGGCGATGGGCGCCAGGAACTGCGCGACGTAGCTGCCCGTGCGGCCGGTCACCAGAAGCCCGCGCTCCTCCAGCTTGGCGATGGCGTCGCGCAGCGAGGGGCGCGACACGTCCAGCTTCAGGGCCAGCTCCCGTTCCGGCAGCAACTTCTCGCCCGGCCGCAGCACCCCTTCCAGGATCAGCTTCTCCAGATGGTCGGCGATGGCGTCCGCGAGCTTCGCCGGCTTGATCGTCCCAGGCATCGACACCGTTCCCCTACCCCCCGCCGTATATTCCGGGTTCCTGAATAACGCCGCAATTTCAGTGCGTCCACCGCCCCAGAAGCAGGCATATAATTTTACCGTTGCGTGCATTGGTCAAATCTTTTATCCAACGATCAGAGTTGGAAAAAGAGGCACCACCCGAACAGTGGGACACCCCAACGTTCAGGGCGACAAAGGTGTCCATGGTTGTGGGGACGGACGGAAATGCCCTGGTGGCTTCCGCGGCACCGCCGGTGGGCGGCTGCGTGAACGCGCGCGCGGCCGGAAAACCCGGCCGGGCATGAACGCCCCCTCCACGCCCCGACCATCGGAAAACGTCCTGGCGTAGGAGACCTCGGGTATGTGGTCACAAGTCTATGACCCAATGAACAGCATGTGGCTGTCGACGGCGCTCGCGTCGTTGCCGGTTTTGGTCATGCTTGGCGGGCTCGGCATCTTTCACATGAAGGCGCATCTGGCGGCCCTGCTCGGACTGGCCGTGGCGCTGGCCGTCGCCATCGCGGCGTTCGGCATGCCGGTCATGATGGCCGGCAAGACCGCCGCCTTCGGCGCCGCCTACGGACTCCTGCCCATCGGCTGGATCGTCCTCAACATCATCTTCCTCTACCACCTGACCGAACAGCGCGGGCAGTTCAAGATCCTGCAGGAGAGCATCACCGGCATCACCAACGACCGGCGCCTCCAGCTCCTGCTGATCGCCTTCTGCTTCGGCGCCTTCTTCGAAGGCGCGGCCGGCTTCGGCACGCCGGTGGCGGTGACCGGCGCCATGCTGATCGGCCTGGGCTTCACGCCGCTGGCCGCGTCCGGCCTGTCGCTGATCGCCAACACGGCCCCGGTGGCCTACGGCGCGCTCGGCACCCCGGTCATCGCGCTGGCCGCCGTGACCGGCCTGCCGCTGCTCGACCTGTCGGCCATGATCGGCCGCCAGCTGCCGTTCTTCTCGGTGATCGTTCCGTTCTGGCTGATCGTGGCCTTCGCCGGCTGGCGCGGCATGCTCCAGATCTGGCCGGCCATCCTGGTCGCCGGCGTCACCTTCGCGGTGCCGCAGTTCCTGGTCTCCAACTTCCACGGCCCCTGGCTGGTGGACGTGGTCGCCGCCATCGTGTCGCTGGTCGCGGTCAGCCTGTTCCTGAAGGTCTGGCACCCGAAGACCATCTGGCACACCACCGGCGGTGCGGCGGCCATGTCGAACAGCGTCGGCGCGGCCGTCGTCGAGGGCACGGCCCGCAAGTCGCACGGCTACACCGCCGCCGAGGTGCGCCGCGCCTGGACGCCCTGGGCGATCCTGTCGGTCGTGGTCTTCATCTGGGGCGTCCCGGAGGTGAAGGCCTTCCTGGACGGCCTGTCGGTCTTCAAGTTCCCGATCGAGGGCCTGCACAACCAGATCATGCGCGTGCCGCCGGTCGTGCCGAAGCCGCACCCGGAAGCCGCCGTCTACACCCTGAACTGGCTGTCGGCCACGGGGTCGGGCATCTTCGTCGCGGCGATCATCTCCGGCTTCGTCATGGGCTATTCGCCCAAGGAGATGGCGAAGACCTACTGGCGCACGCTGGTGGCCATCCGCTACTCGCTGCTGACCATCGCCGCCATGCTGGCGCTGGGCTACACCACCCGCTTCTCGGGCCTGGACACCACGCTGGGTCTGGCCTTCGCCAACACGGGCTTCCTGTATCCGTTCTTCGGCACCCTGCTCGGCTGGCTGGGCGTGGCGCTGACCGGTTCGGACACCGCCTCGAACGTCCTGTTCGGCAGCCTGCAACGCGTCTCGTCCGAACAGCTGGGCCTGCCGCCCACGCTGATGGCCGCCGCCAACAGCTCCGGCGGCGTCATGGGCAAGATGATCGACGCACAAAGCATCGTGGTCGCCGCCGTCGCCACCAAGTGGCACGGGCACGAGGGCACGATCCTGCGCTACGTCTTCTGGCACTCCATCGCGCTGGCAAGCCTCATCGGCCTGCTGATCATGGCGCAGGCCTACCTGTGGCCCTTCACCCAGATGGTGATCGGCCGATAGAGGGCTCCTGGCTGCACATCTGAAAACGTGCGCCTCTGCCTGGGGCCGGTCGATCCGGCCGGCCCCTCTTTTCTTTCCCCAATCCCTTTCCGATCAGGAGCCCCCGGCCGATGCTGCCCCCTGCCTACGAGCGCCTTATCTCCGCGCTGCGGGAATTCATCCCGGCCGGCCGCCTGATCACCGACCCGCTGCGCACCCTGGCCTATGGCACGGACGCCAGCTTCTACCGCCTGATCCCCAAGATCGTCGCCGTCGTCGAGAACGAAGGCGAAGTGGTCCGCCTGCTGAACGCCTGCCGCGCCGCCCGGGCCCCGGTCACCTTCCGCGCCGCCGGCACCAGCCTGTCGGGGCAGGCGGTCACCGATTCGGTCCTGGTCCTGCTGGGCGACGGCTGGCGCGGCTGCACCATCGCGCCGGGTGCGGAGACCGTGACCCTTCAGCCCGGCGTCATCGGCGCCGAGGCCAACCGCAAACTCGCCCCCTTCGGGCGCAAGATCGGGCCGGACCCGGCCTCCATCAACACCGCGAAGATCGGCGGCATCGCCGCCAACAACGCCAGCGGCATGTGCTGCGGCACGGCGCAGAACAGCTACCGCACGCTGTCCTCCATGCGCCTCGTGCTCGCCGACGGCACGCTGCTGGACACCGCCGACGCGCACAGCCGCGACGCCTTCGCCAAGAGCCACGGCGCCCTGCTCGCCGGCCTTGCCAATCTGGCCGCGCGCACGCGCGCCGACGAGGCCCTGGCCGGGCGCATCCGCGCCAAGTTCCGCATCAAGAACACCACCGGCTACAGCCTGAACGCGCTGGTCGACCACAAGGACCCCATCGACATCCTCCAGCACCTGCTGATCGGGTCGGAGGGGACGCTGGGCTTCATCTCCGAGATCACCTTCCGCACGGTGCCGGAGCACGCCGACAAGGCCAGCGCCCTGCTGGTCTTCCCCGACATCGCCGAAGCCTGCCGCGCCGTCGCCCTGCTGAAGCCGACGCCGGTGTCGGCGGTGGAGCTGATGGACCGCCCGGCGCTCCGCTCGGTCGAGGGCAAGCCGGGCATGCCGGACTTCATCGCGGGGCTGGACGGCAACGCCGCCGCCCTGCTGGTCGAGACGCGCGGCGAGGACGCGGCGGCGCTCGACCGCAACCTCGCGGTCATCACCGGCGTGCTGGCCGGCACCCGTACCCTGTTCGACGTGGCTTTCACCACCGATGCCAAGGCCTGCGAGAGCTTCTGGAAGATCCGCAAGGGGCTGTTCCCGGCGGTCGGCGCCATGCGCGCGACGGGCACCACCGTCATCATCGAGGACGTGGCCTTCCCGCTCGACCGGCTGGCCGAGGCGACCGTGGAGCTGCAAGCCCTGTGCGTCGCGCACGGCTATCACGAGGCGATCATCTTCGGCCACGCGCTGGAAGGAAACCTGCACTTCGTCTTCACGCAGGACTTCGGCACCGACGCCAAGGTCCTGCGCTACAGCCGCTTCATGGACGCGGTGTGCGACATGGTCGTGCGCAAGTACGACGGCTCCCTGAAGGCGGAACACGGCACGGGGCGCAACATGGCCCCCTTCGTGGAGATGGAATGGGGCACCCAAGCCTATGGCCTGATGAAGGAGATCAAGGCCCTCTTCGATCCGGAAAACCTTCTGAACCCCGGCGTCATCCTGAACGACGACCCGGAGGCGCACCTCAAGAACCTGAAGGACCTGCCCGCCGCCCACACGCTGGTGGACAAGTGCATCGAGTGCGGCTTCTGCGAGCCGACCTGCCCGTCGCACACACTGACCCTTTCCCCCCGCCAGCGCATCGTCGGCTGGCGCGAGATCGCCCGGCTGGAGGCCGGCGGCCCCGAGAACAGCAGCAGCGACGCCGCGCGGCTGGGCGCCCTGCACACCGCCTATGATTATCAGGGCATCGACACCTGCGCGGCCTGCGGCCTGTGCTCCACCGCCTGCCCGGTGGGGATCGAAACGGGGCTTCTGGTCAAGGCGATCCGGGGCGAGCGGCTCGGCACCGTGGCGCAAGCCGTGGGCAGCTTCGTCGCCGACCACACCTCGGCGGTCCTGGGCGCGGCCCGCTTCGGGCTGAAGGTCGCCGATCTGGCCAAGCGCACGCTCGGCGCCGGGACGGTGGAGGCCACGGCCAAGGGACTGCGCGCCCTGTCCGGCAACCGGCTGCCGCACCTGCCGCGCTCGCTGCCGACCGCCACCGACTTCGTCCCCGACGCCCCCATCGTCGGCCCGGCCGAGGCACCCGCCGTGGTCTATGTGCCGAGCTGCACCAGCCGCACCATGGGACCGGCCGCCGACGATCCGGAACGCACCCCGCTGCCGGTGAAGGTGGAAGGGCTGCTGCGCAAGGCCGGTTTCCGGGTCATCTACCCCGACGGCCTGTCCTCGCTCTGCTGCGGCATGGCGCTGGAGAGCAAGGGCCTCCTCGCCCAGGCCGACGCCAAGGCGGACGCGATGATCGCGGCGGTCCGCGCGGCCAGCTGCGGTGGCCGGCTGCCG
Source organism: Pseudomonadota bacterium (assembly GCA_023416195.1). Taxonomy (GTDB): domain Bacteria; phylum Pseudomonadota; class Alphaproteobacteria; order Azospirillales; family Azospirillaceae; genus Azospirillum. Next base: position 5,250 of record JAEZID010000029.1, read on the forward strand.
GTGGTCATCGACACCAGCCCCTGCGCCTTCCGCCTCAAGAAGCGGCTGGCCGACCACGGGATGGAGGTGCTGGATCTGGTGGAGTTCATCCACGACCGCCTGCTCGACCGGCTGGAGTTCGAGAAGACGGCCGAGCCGGTGGTCCTGCACACCACATGCAGCACCCGGCGCATGGGCCTGGACGCCAAGCTGAAGGCCGTCGCCGCCGCCTGCTCCACACGGGTCGTGGTGCCGGAGGACGTGGGCTGCTGCGGCTTCGCCGGCGACAAGGGCTTCACCCAGCCGGAACTGAGCGCCCACGCGCTGCGCCACCTCGGAAAGGACATCCCGCAGGGCTGCTCCGCCGGCTATTCGAGCAGCCGGACCTGCGAAATCGGCCTGTCCCACCACAGCGGCATGCCGTACCGTTCGATCGTCTACCTCGTCGATGCGTGCTCGCGTCCCAAGACGCCCGCGCGGACCGGCGCACTCGTACAAGAACCCGCCTTCTGATCGGGCCGGGAGGAAAGCAAGATGGAACAAGGCACCCGCGCGATCCCGCCCCGGCCGGAAAGCGTCTATTACTTCGGCACCTGCCTGGTGGACCTGTTCTACCCGGAGGCCGGCATGGCCGGCATCGACCTGCTGAAGGCGCAAGGCATCCGTGTCGTCTTCCCGCAGGGGCAGAGCTGCTGCGGTCAGCCCGCCTACAACTCCGGCTACCGGGAGGAGGCGCTGAAGGTCGCCCGCGCGCAGCTGGACCTGTTCCCCGGCGACCAGCCCATCGTCGTGCCGTCTGGCTCCTGCGCCGGCATGATGCACAAGCACTGGCCCGACCAGTTCAAGGGCGAGCCGGACGAGGCCAAGGCCCGGCAGGTCGCCGCCCGCGTGTGGGAGCTGACCCAGTTCCTCGTCCACGTCCTGTACGTCCGCTTCGAGGACCGGGGCGAGCCGGTGCGCGTCACCTGGCACGCCTCCTGCCACGCGCAGCGCGAGATGGGCGTGGTCGAGGAGCCCAAGGCCCTGCTGCGCCAGCTCGCCAACGTGGAGTTGGTCGAGCTTCAGCGGGAGAAGGAATGCTGCGGCTTCGGCGGCACCTTCGCCGTCCGGCATCCGGAGATCTCCGCCGCCATGGTCGGCGACAAGGTCGCGGACATCGAGGGCACCGGGGCCAGGGCCGTGGTGTCTGGCGACTGCGGCTGCCTGATGAACATCAACGGTGCCCTGGACGCCGGGAAGAAGCCGGTGCGCGGCGTGCACATCGCCCAGTTCCTGAAGGAGCGGACCAATGGCTGAGACGACGGTCAACTTCGCCAAGGCCTCCAGCGCCGCGCTGAAGGACCCGCAGCTGCGCGCCAACTTCCGCCGCGCCATGGACGGGCTGATGTCCAAGCGCGCCGTCCAGTTCGCCGACACCGCGGAATGGAACGGCGTCCGGGCGTTGGCCGCGTCGGTGCGCATGCGGGCGCTGTCCAAGCTGCCGGAGCTGCTGGAACAGCTTGAGGCCAACTGCACCCGGAACGGCATTCAGGTGCACTGGGCCTCCACCACCGACGAGGCCAACGCCATCGTCCTGTCCATCATGCAGCGCGTGAACGCGAAGCTGGTGGTCAAGGGCAAGTCGATGGTGACGGAGGAGATGCACCTCAACGCCTTCCTTGAAAAGCACGGCATCGAGAGCCTGGAAAGCGACCTCGGCGAATACATCGTCCAGCTTGATGAGGCGATGCCCTCGCACATCATCATGCCGGCGATCCACATGAACACGAAGCAGATCGCCCATCTGTTCAAGCAGAAGATCAAGGAGGCCGAATACACGGAGGACGTGGCGCAGCTGACCGACCTCGCCCGCCGCGTCCTGCGCCGGAAGTTCGCGAGCGCCGACGTCGGCATGTCCGGCGTCAACGCGGCGGTGGCGGAAACCGGCACGCTCTGCCTGATCGAGAACGAGGGCAACGGGCGCATGTGCACCACCGTGCCCCCCGTCCACATCGCGGTGATGGGGCTGGAGAAGGTGGTCGAGAAGCTGGAGGACGTGCCGCCGATCATCAGCCTGCTGCCCCGCTCCGCCACCGGCCAGCCGATCACGACCTACGTCAACATGATCACCTCGCCCCGCAAGCCCGGCGAGAAGGACGGCCCGCGCGAGATCCATCTGGTGATCCTCGACAACGGCCGGTCCAGCGTCTACGCGGACGCGCAGCTGCGCGATACGCTGCGCTGCATCCGCTGCGGCGCCTGCATGAACCACTGCCCGGTCTACACCAAGGTCGGCGGCCACGCCTACGAGGCGCCCTACCCCGGCCCCATCGGCAAGATCCTGGTGCCGCAGATGGAGGGCCTCGCCAAACGGGGCGAGATGCCGCACGCCTGCACCATGTGCAACGCCTGCGTCGAGATCTGCCCGGTCAAGATCCCCATCGTGGAGATCATGGGCCGCCTGCGCGCGGAAGCGGTCCATCCCGGCAACGCCGTCAAGGACGCCGGGGCCAAAGCCAGCAAGGCGGAAGCGCTGGTGTGGAAGGGCTGGTCGGCCACCTACGCCTCCCCCACCGCCTACCGCTTCGCGACGGCGCTTCTGGCGAAGCTCGGCAACGCAGCGCCGACCGGCCTGCCGCTGCTGAAGGAGTGGACGAACGTCCGCAGCAAGCCGCGCTTCGCCGCCCGCACGCTGCACGATCTGGCCCGCGAGAAGGGGATTCCCGATGTCTGATGCCCGCAACGCCATCCTGTCCAAGCTGCGGGCCAGCCGCGACGCCCATCCGGTACCGCCGGTCGCCTCCGACTTCACGGTCCTACGCGAGAAGCGCTGGGACCCGGCGGAACGGCTGGAGCGCGTCCGGCGCCTGATGGAAGCGGTCCACACCGAGTTCATCGAGGCGACCGAGCGGGATTGGCCGGCCGTCGTGCAGGACTTCCTGGCCCGAGAAGGCACCCGCACCCTGCTGTTCGCCCCGACGACGCCGGACGGCGCGGCCCTCGCCCGGAGTTGGACCGCCGACCAGCCGGAGCTGGTGCCCTACGACACGGAGGTCGAGACCTTCAAGGAGCGGCTGTTCGACGGCATCGACGCCGGCATCACCTCGACGCTCGGCGCCATCGCCGAGACCGGAAGCCTTGTCCTGTGGCCGAGCGCGGAGGAACCGCGCCTGCTGTCGCTGGTGCCGCACATGCATCTGGCGCTGCTGCGTGCCGACCAGCTCTACGACACCTTCTGGCAGGTAATGACGGAGAAGGGCTGGGCCGGCGGCATGCCGACCAACGCCCTGCTGGTTTCCGGCCCGTCCAAGACCGCCGACATCGAGCAGACGCTGGCCTACGGCGTCCACGGCCCGAAGCGGCTGGTGGTGGTCGTGATCCGATAGCGCCCTCGCCGTTATGCGCTTCATGCATGACGGAGGTTGTGCACCGTTGTGCAGATTGTGCAGTCCGCGCGATCTGCACAATGCGGTGTTTTGGCATTTTCTCCTTTTATTGCCGATGGTTGCGCTGGTCCGTTCGCGTGCCGCCATTGTGCATCGGCAAGTCTTAAGCTATGCGTTTCTCGCAATCCTAAAGCACCCCTTCGACCGTCATCCCCGCGCAGGCGGGGATCCAGATGTTCCCCACCTAAGCACTTGTTCGGCCTGGATTCCCGCCTGCGCGGGAATGACGGTCGAAGGGGTGTCGTTGGCGGGCGACGGGGACACACCGCCCATTGGATAGAGGAATAATATCCCATCGCATGTCGGCCGGCAACCGTGAACCGGTTGGCCTGCCCGACTCCTCCCCCTCGCGTGTTTATCCGTAAAACAATGCCGGGGGAGGAAGCGGCGATGGACGACAGCGCCCTCAAAGCACCGAAACAGCAGTTCAGCTCGGCCGAGATCACGGCCCTGTCGCATCTCTACCGCGCGGAGATCTACCGCAGCACCGTCTGGCGGACGCGGCTGGACGCCACCACCAACTGGGCGGTGGTCACCACGGGGATCGCGCTGTCGCTGACCTTCAGCAGCGACACGGCCTCGCCCCTGCCGCTGGTTCTGGTGGGGTTGCTGGTCGCCGTGTTCCTCTACATCGAGGCGCGGCGCTACCGCTTCTTCGACTTCTGGCGCATCCGCGCCCATGTGCTGGAGCTGTATTTCTTCGGCCCGATGCTGCGCGGCCAAGGCGCCCGGATCGACAGCGGGTGGAACGAGGTTCTGTACCGGGACTATCGCTCCCCGCACCTGCACATCACCTTTCTGGAAGCCGCCGGGCGGCGGCTGCGGCGGAACTACGGCTGGATCTTCATGATCCAGGTGGTGGCCTATCTGGGCAAGCTGATGATCCACCCCGTGCCCCTGGCCTCGCTGGACGAACTCTTCGCGCGGGCGACCATCGGGCCGATGCCGGGGCAGATCGTGCTGCTGTGCGGGCTGGTCTTCCACGCGACGTGGATGACCATCGCGTTCCGGACCTACCGGAGCCGAAGGGGCGCCGACCGCGAGCGGCCACCGCTGCCCGCGACGGACGAGGTGCTGGATTTGGCGCGGGGGCGATGAGGTTTGCGGTTGCCCCCTCCCCGACCCTGCCCCGCTCTCGCGGGAGAGGGAGATTGGTCCCCTCCCCTGCGTCAGCGGGGGAGGGTTAGGGAGGGGGCAACCGCTTTTACGCCGCGCGGCTGATGGTCTGCGGCGCGAAGTCCTCCGCCGCGTAGTTGCGGCCGAAGCGGTTGGCGATGAAGTCGTTGAACGGCACGTCCTCCTGGCGAACGAAGCCCTGCTGGGGCAAGCGCCCTTCGGACAAAAGGTCCAGCACGGCGCAGATGCCCGACGCGGTGGTGATCTGGATGGCGCTGCAATGCTTGCCCCCCATCTCCCGCCCGTAGATCTTGTTCGCGTAGGTCTCCTGCAACAGCCGGCCGCGCTTCATGCCCGTGACGGTCACGAAGATCAGCACCACGTCCTGCATGGTGGCGGGCAGCGAGTGTTCGAGGATGTCCTTCAGCAGCTCGCGCCGGCTGCCGAGCCGCAGGTCGTGCAGCAGCGCCTTCATGATGTCGCGGTGCCCCGGATAGCGGACGGAGCGGTAGTTCAGCGTCCGCACCTTGCCGGCCAGCGTCTCGCACAGCGTGCCGAGCCCGCCCGACGTGTTGAACGCCTCGTACAGGATGCCGTCGAGGGAGAATTCCTCTCGCTCCTCCAGCGGCGGAACGGAGACGAGGCGGCCTTCGACGATGGCCTCGCAGGGTTCCAGATACTCGTTGATGACGCCCTCGGTGCTCCAGGTCAGGTTGTAGTTCAGGGCGTTGGACGGGTATTTCGGCAGGGCGCCGACGCGCATGCGCACGGTGTCCAGCGAATCGAAGCGGGACGCCACGTCGTAGGCGACGATGGAGATGAAGCCCGGCGCCAGACCGCATTGCGGGACGAAGGCGCAGGGCGCGCCGTCGGCCAGTTCCTTGACGCGGCGGGTGCTGGCGACGTCCTCCGTCAGGTCGAGGTAATGGGTGCCGGCGGCCCGCGCCGCCTCGGCCACGCCGACCGTCCGATGGAAGGGCAGCGCGCTCATCACCGCGAACTTGCCCTGCATGGCCTCGGCCAGCGCCGCCGGGTCGGCGGCGTCCAGCACGCGCGTGGCGACCCGCGGGTGGTCGGGCAGCCAGTCCAGAGCCTCCGCCGACCGGTCGGCAACGGTCACCCGATAGTCGCCCGTGCCCTTCAGAAGATCGCAGATCGTCTCGCCGATCTTGCCGCCGCCCAGCAGGAGGATGTCGCGCATGTCCCGTTCCCCTCGTTGATTTGATCCCATTCACCTCGAATCTGATCGGTCGGGCCGTCGATTTGCACCGCGCAACCTGCCATATTGACGCTTGAGCGATGGCGGAACGACGAAACGGGTGGCGATGTGATGGACGAGCTGGACCAACGGCTGCTCGACGCGCTTCAGGACAACGCGCGGGAACCGACCGCCGCGCTGGCCCGCCGCCTGCGCGTGTCGCGCAGCACGGTGCAGAGCCGCATCCAGCGGCTGGAGGAACGCGGGCTGATCGCCGGCTACACGGTGCGGCTGTCCGACACGTTTGCGCGCCGGCTGATCCGCGCCCATGTTTCCATCAGCCTGTCGCCGAAACACACCGCCGCCGTGGTGCAGGCGCTGAAGCGCATTCCGGAGGTGCGGGCGCTGCACGCGGTCAGCGGGGCGCAGGACCTGATCGCGGTGATCCGCACCGAGACCATGGAGGACATGGACGCCCTGATCGACCGCATCGGCGCCATCGACGGGATCGAGCGCACCATGTCTTCCATCATCATGGCGACGAAGTTCGAGCGTTGAGCCGTCCGGTCATGACGTGGGCTCATGACCCCTGGAAAGAAAGTCGGTTGCGGCGGGACCCGTCAGCGGACACAGTGGGAGGAAAATTCATGAGAGGGGCGAAGACGCCATGAAGACCGGAGGCCAGTTGATCGTCGAGGCGCTGGAGGCGCAGGGCGTCGAGCGCCTGTTCTGCGTGCCGGGCGAAAGCTTCCTCGCCGTGCTGGACGCGCTGCGCGATTCCAGCATCCGCACCGTCGTCAGCCGCCACGAGAGCGGTGCCGCCATGATGGCGGAAGCGCAGGGCAAGTTGACCGGGCGGCCCGGCGTCTGCTTCGTCACGCGCGGGCCGGGCGCCACCAACGCCTCGGCCGGGGTGCATGTGGCGCAGCAGGACTCGACGCCGATGGTGCTGTTCATCGGCCAGATCGAACGCGGCATGCGCGGGCGCGACGCCTTTCAGGAGGTGGACTACACCCGGATGTTCGGCGGCATGGCCAAGTGGGTGGCGGAGATCGACAGCGCCGACCGCGTGCCGGAGATGATCAGCCGCGCCTTCCACACCGCCATGTCGGGCCGCCCCGGTCCGGTGGTGCTGGCCCTGCCCGAGGACATGCTGGTGGAGACCGCCGACGTTCCCGTCGCGCGGCGGGCGGAACCGGCGGAGAGCGCGCCGACCGCGGCGCAGATCGCCGCGTTCGAGCGGCTGCTGGCCGGGGCCAAGCGCCCGCTGGTGATCGCCGGCGGCTCGCGCTGGTCGCCGGAGGCGGTGGCGAGCCTGCGCGGCTTCGCCGAGCGGTTCGACCTGCCGGTCGCCGTCACCTTCCGCCGCCAGATGCTGTTCGACCATGCGCACCCGAACTACGCGGGCGACGTCGGGCTGGGCATCAACCCGAAGCTGGTCGGGCTGGTCAAGGACAGCGACCTGATCCTGTTGCTGGGCGGCCGCTTCTCCGAGGTGCCGTCGCAGAGCTATGAGC
>JAEZID010000079.1 GCA_023416195.1 Pseudomonadota bacterium
TCTGAAGCCGCGCCCGAAAATCCTTGAATGCCGGGCACCATCGAGAGGCGTGCACGGCGGCGATGTAGAGCACCGTCCGGACGATGGGCCTGCCGCCGGCAAGCGCCCGCGGAGCGGAGCGCTCGCCACTGTCGCGGGCGACCGGGGCCAGGCCGACCAGTGACGCGATGCGACGGCGGTCGAGCTGACCCAGTTCCGGCAGTTCCGCGATCAATGTCGCCGCGACGACGGCACCGACACCCGGTATGGTGCGCAGGCGGCGGTCGATGGCGGCCATTTCCGGATCAGCGGCGACGAGAGCCGTCATGCGCTTTTCGATCTTGGCAATGCGGCGGTCGAGGACGACGAGCGAGTTGCGGATGTCGGCGCGCGCTTCGGCGTCCGTCGTCTGCTGGAGGCGGGGCGCCTCCTGCTTGCGCATCGCCACGAGCTGGCGGCGGCTCCGTTGCCGCCGGACATTGGCTGGACATCCACCACCCCGGGGCCGGCGCTCGCCGGATCGACAACACGCCCGGTGCGGCACGCAGCTTCGCCAGAGCGTGTCTCAAGGAAGGCGCCTGGGTGATCTTCGAGGCGAGCGAAGGCTACGACCGTGTCCTGCGCGAGGCGCTGGAGACGGCGAATGTTCCATTCAGCCGCGGGAACCCACGGCAGGCCCGTGACTTCGCCCGGGCCATGGGCGTCATCGGCAAGACCGACCGGGGGGATGCCCGGATGCTTGCGGAGCTTGGTGCTCGCCTTCGTCCGGCGGCAACGGAGCCGCTGGCGGCGGCGCGCCCTCCAAGCGCAGGCGACGCGCTGCCGCCAGCTCGTGGCGATGCACCGACTGGCGGTCGATGACGCCGGCCGTCGGGCTGGCCTCGCGGCCCATCGCCTCGCGCACGGCCATCACCAGGGCGTGGTTGATCCGGGCCCAGGTGCCGTCGTCGCGCCAGCGGTAGAAATAGCCCTGCACGGTCGTGAACGCCGGCAGATCCTTGGGCAGAAGGCGCCAGGGGCATCCGGATTGCCCGATATAGAAAATGGCATTCACTACCGCCCGCAGATCGACCCGGCGCGGACGCCCGCGGCGGAACGGTTCGGGAAGGTGGGGCGAAATGACCGCCCACTCCGCATCCGTCGTATCGCTTGCGTACCGCAAGCCCTCACGGCGATACTTCAGCCGCGTGATTTCGGTCCAAACCATGGCGTGAGCCCCGTTTCGTGTCGCAACTCAACGGAATCACGGATCGCCGAAATCACGCAACTTTATTTCCGGTCAGCCTCTCACCTCGCGCCCTCACGCGGAAACTGCCAAAGTAGCGCTAGTAGGAGGCGCTGCCGGAGGGACCACCGGGCTCACCGTTAAGACCTGAGCCCAAGCTCCCGTAAAGGTCTATACCGGGGTCAGAGAGTTCCTTGGGATCGTGCGTGACCTCGGCCTCGCGCGGCGCACAGACGGTGTGGTCAGAGCGAAAGACGGCTTGGACAAGGTTGCAGTTCTGCCCGGTGATCATATCCAGGCCATGGTCAGTGACCGACTTGCCGGAGGTGCCGATCGAAACGATGTCGGCAACCAGGCTGGCCGCACAGCCACCCAGCGGAAAAACGCAAACAGACAGACCGGCCCACACGCACAAGCCACCGCATCCGCTGTGTTTATCCGATGGGCGATCGGGTTTCCGCATCGCAGGCCTGCCATGGGGGAATCAGGACATCACGCCGCCGACTTGCGCTTCGCTTCGAAACTATTCCGCCATTGTGCCGCAATCTGGACCGCTCTTGCGAGATGTTACCGTAACAATTCTATTCCACAGGTTGCGACCAATAACCGTAACAATCTCTCATCCCATTCGGGTTGGTGCTCAGATCCGGCATAGCGCAATTCGATCGGACCGGCGCGACTGAGAAGGTTTGCGCCCGGTGCCGGGGGAGAGGGCGATGACCACGGCGGATATGACGGGCCGGGCTCCGGTCGGCACGGCTGATGCGGCAGGGCAGGCACAGAAGCTGACGCTGCTTCCGCTTGTCGCCCTTGTCATCGGCTCCATGATCGGTGGTGGGGTCTTCAACCTGCCGTCGGACATGTCCAAGGCTGCATCGCCCGGCGCCATCCTGATCGGCTGGCTGATCACAGGTGCCGGCATGCTCATGCTGGCCTTCGTGTACCAGAGCCTGGCCGTGCGCAAGCCACACCTGAACGCCGGCCCCTACGCTTACGCCAAGGCCGGCTTCGGCGCCTTTGTCGGCTTCAACAGCGCCTGGGGCTACTGGTTGAGCGCCTTCCTCGGCAACGTGGCCTACGCGGTGGCCATCTTCTCGGCGCTGTCCCACTTCTTCCCCGTTTTCGGTGAGGGGAACAACCTGCCGTCCATCGTCGGCGCATCGATGTGCCTGTGGCTGGTCCACATGCTGGTGCTGAGCGGGATCAAACAGGCCGCCTTCGTGAACGTCGTCACGTCGATCGCCAAGCTGGTACCGCTGTTCCTGTTCATTCTGGTGGCCATCGTCGCCTTCCATTGGGACCGCTTCACGCTGGACTTCTGGGGGAGGGGCGCGGCGGCTGGCTCCGACGGCCTCGGTTCCATCATGGAGCAGGTGAAGAGCACCATGCTGGTGACCCTGTGGGTGTTCATCGGCATCGAAGGCGCCAGCGTCTATTCCGCCCGTGCGGCGCGGCGGTCCGACGTCGGTCGGGCGACCGTCATCGGGTTCGCTGGCGCGCTGGGCATCTATGTGCTGGTTTCGCTGCTGGCCACGGGCGTGCTGACGCAGCCCGAACTCGCCGGCCTCAAGGTGCCGTCCATGGCGGGCGTGTTCGAATCGCTGGTCGGGCCATGGGGCGCCGCCCTCATCAACATCGGGCTGGTGATCTCGGTCGGCGGCGCGTTCCTGTCCTGGACACTGCTGTGCGCGGAGATCCCCTATACGTGCGGCCGCGATGGCACCTTCCCGAAATGGTTCGCCGCGGAGAACGCCAACGGGTCGCCCGTGAACTCGCTGTGGGCGACGAACCTCCTCATCCAGTTCTTCCTGGCCCTCACCTTCCTGTCGCAGAGCGCCTATCAGTTCTTCTACTTCATCGCCTCGGTGGCAATCCTGCCGCCCTACGTCCTATCCGGCGCCTATGCGTTGAAGCTGGCCTGGACCGGCGAGGGCTACGGCGCCGAGCCACGGACGAAGGACATCGTGATCGGCGGGCTGGCGACGGCCTATGGCCTTTGGCTCGTGTACGCCGCCGGACTCGAGTACCTGCTGATGTGCGCGGTTCTCTTCGCACCCGGAATCCTCGTCTACCTCAAAGCCCGGCGAGAAAACGGAGAGCGCGCCTTTTCCGGCGTCGAGATGGCCATCGCCGCGCTCATCGTGCTCCTCGCGATACTCGCCGCCTGGCTCATGTGGACCGGCGCGATCAGCCCGCTCTGACAACACCGAGCCCGTCCAGCGGGCACCCGGCCAAAAAGGTAGGCCGGCCAAAAAGGTAGGCCGGCCAAAAAGGTAGGGAGGAACGTCATGCGTGAATTGGGCGTGCATTCGGAAGTCGGCACGCTGCGGACCGTCCTGGTCTGCCGACCGTCGCTGGCGCACCAGCGTCTCACCCCCGGCAACTGCCACGAGCTTCTGTTCGACGATGTCATCTGGGTGCACGAGGCGCAGAAGGACCATCACGACCTCGTGCTGAAGATGGAGGAGCGCGGGG
>JAEZID010000091.1 GCA_023416195.1 Pseudomonadota bacterium
CCAGCCACCAGCCCAGCCCGCGCACCAGCACGCCCCCGTCCGGCACGCCGGACGGGCGCAGCTTGCCGCTCTTCGGGTCGCGGAAGGCGCGCAGCGCCCGGGACGGCCCTTCCTTCAGCGCCGCGCCCGTGTGCCAGCGCAGCCGGCCGCTGCCCAGCAGGCGGCGGATCAGCCGGTCCACATCGTCGCGCCGGTTCTTCGCCACCGGCGTGCGCACCACCCCGCCGCCGCCCAGCAGCCGGGCGATGGCGCGATCCGCGTCGCCCTCCACGTCGCGGGCGGCGCGCGCCATCACGTCGCGCGGGCTGGCCGGCGAAGCCTTGGCTTCCCCCTCCGCGCAGATCGCGGCGGAGACGAACAGGGCCACGTCGTCCTTCCCCGGCTCCAGCGTCCAGCGCACGCGCAGCACCGGCACGGGAGCCGGGGGGGGCGGCGGCGGCGGAGGAGGAGGAGGAGGAGGTGGTGGTGGCGGCGGAACCGGATCGGGCACGTCCTCGCCGCCCATCCCCTCCCCGCGCGCCGTCTTCGCCGGCAGGTCGAACAGCGAGGTGCGCCGCCATTCCGGCCGGGTGTCCAGCGCCAGCATGGCCGCCGCCGCCATGTGCGCGCAGGCGTTGCGCCCGCAGGTGCAGCTGCGGTCGAACACCACGCGGCGGCTGCCCTGCACCGGCGTCACCGTAACCGACAATTGCCGGCCGAGGTCGCTGACATGCGCCTCGATCCGCCCCTCGGCGTCGTCCAGCGTCACCGCCCCCGACAGCACGAGCGTGCGCCCCCGCTGCACGGTCTTCGCATCGAAGACGCGCGTCAGATCCTCCTGGGAAAAGGGGACCATGGCGCCGCCGGATGCCGAGGCGCGCAGAAGAGAGTCGAAAAGCGACATGTCCGAGAAGGGCCAGCGGGAAACGGAGCGTGAACGGGGCCGTGGGTATAGAGCCACACCATGCCCCGCCGCAAGCCCACTCTCAACCCAAAAGCTTGTCACCGCCCATGGGAACGGTTCGGGGGAACGGGTCGGGCCGCGCCCATACGATCAGCGCATCAGGGCACCGGTCAACGTCGGCGGCGCCCCGCACAGCACGGCCTCCTGCTGGGCCAGCGCAGCGATCTTCTGAAGGACCGGTTCGACCAGCGACTGGTCGCCCAGCGTGCTGCCGACGATGCCGGCCAGCACCACCATGGCGATCAGCAGCGGGTTCAGGTTCGGCTGCGACGGGCCGAAACGGGACAGGCTCTGCGCGAAGACCGCGACGGCCATCGCGCCGAGCGCAAGGCCGACCAGAACCTCCGGCATCGAATGCATGCCCAGCACGACCCGCGACAGGCCGACCGCGCCGACCACCCCGACGACGGCGAGCAGCAGCGCGCGGCGGCGCCAGCCGTCGAAACGGCGGGCGGCGACCAGCCCAACCGCCCCATAGACGGTGGCGCTCAGCGCGGCGTGCCCGCTGGGGCTGGTCAGCCGCGCATCGAAGACATGAAAGTCACAGGCATGGCCGGCGACCTTCAGCATCGCCAGAACACCGGCGCAGACCAGCAACACGCCGATCCAGGCAACCGCCGCGGGCAGCGAGTGCCGGCGCCACAGCAGGATGGCGAACAGGCCCGCCAGGGGCAGCAGCAGCGCCGAATTGCCCAGCAAGGTCACGGCCTGGAGCAGGGACAGGAACATGGCGTCCATTCAAGGCTGGTCATTTTCCGGCTGCGGCTCGTCACGGGCTTTCACCACCGGCGAAACCACGCGTGCCGCGAGAAGCCGACCACACTCCGGTTAAGATTTTATGCGCGCTGTCCGGCGAAGCCGTTGCGCGTTTGCGTGGACACGGCCTGATCCACGACCCGCGCACCGCATTCTTTCAAGTAAGAAGGCAGGCTTTCAGGAACGCAGGCGGCGCAGGGTCATCAGGCCGCCGGTCAGCGGGTCCCGGAGGCGGGCCGTGTTCTGGTCGATCAATTCGATCTCCAGGGTCGGCCCGAAGCTCTCCGGAATCACGGTGACGGTGTTGCCGGCGACCGAGTAGTTGACCGGCTGGTCGAGCCCGAGGATGCGCATGCTCGACCGGCGGAACTCGTAGGTCCCCAGGGACATTCCCATGCCGATGGGCGCCGTCAGCGTCCAGCGCCCGATCAGCGGGTTGCCGGGATCGTAGGTCTCGCACGCGCTGACGAGAAGCAGGGTCAGGGCGGCGGCCAGGATGGTGCGCAGGCGCATGGCGATGTCGTTCCGAAGCGGAGTTCCGGAACGGAAACGCGCGGGACGCCGGATCGGCTCCCGGACGAGGAAGGGGGGCGTCCGGTTACCGGACCCGCGCCAGCCGACCCTCCTGGTAGCTCCAGGCGGCGGTGCCCTTGCCGTCGTCGGCGGGCATGGAGACCGTCAGTGCCTGCCCGGCGGTGGCGACTTCCGGCGCATCGCTGCATGTACCGAAGGGGAACGAGACGCTGGGCTGCGGACCGGACAGGTCGAGGACGCGGTAACGCGCCGCGCAGTTGCCGCCGTCGCCGTTGTGCTGGAGCAGCACCAGCCAGCGGCCTTGCAGATTGTAGGCGTTGACGAAGGCGACGGAGCGGCTGTCGCGGTCTTCGAACACGACTCGCCCGTTCACGACGACGCGATTGAGATTCGGGCCGTCCTCGACCAGTTGCAGGGTCTCGTCGCCGATGGCCGCCTGAAGGCGCACGTCGGCGGCGCCGGCGGGGATCGCCGTCACAACGCCCGCCGCGACCATCGCCGACAGGACGAAACCCAGGGAAATCCGTGCCTTCACCGCCATCTACCCCTTTTGCCGCTGACGTTCCGTCGGCGAAGGTAGGGAGGCCGGCGCCGCATGGGAAGTCGGCTGAACGGCAAATTTCACAGGATCGAAAAATTTTGGTTGCCTTCCGCGCCGGGCCGATCTACAACGCGCCCCTGCCTCGGACGGCACCGCTGCCCAGGCCAGAGAGAAGCGCCCGTAGCTCAGCTGGATAGAGCACCAGACTACGAATCTGGGGGTCAGGAGTTCGAATCTCTTCGGGCGCGCCATCTCTCCTTCTTAGCCCTCAGTCCGGTCCTTTTCGTCCTTCGAGCAGGTCTCGCTCGCCGGCCAGGGCATCCCCGATAAAATCCAGAAACGCCCGCACGCGCGCCATGTGGCGCAGGTCTCCGTGCGTCAGCAGCCAGATTTTGGTCTCCACCTCCTCGACCAGACCGCCGAGGCGGCAAAGCTCCGGCATGCGGTCGGCCAGACCGCAGGGCAGCAGGCCGAGGCCGGCGCCGGCCCGCACCGCCTCCACCAGCACGGCGACCGAGTTCACCCGGTGGCCGACCCGCTCCGGCGCGACGGTGCGCTTGAACCACTGGGCCATGCGCGTGTGGTCGAAGGTCTCGTCCAGCCCGACCCAGTCCCGCCCGGCCCAGTCCCGCCGGCCAGGATCGGCGGCGGTGCGGTCCAGATAGTCGGCGGAGCCGTAGACCGCGAAGGCCAGCCCCGCCACGACCCGCCCGACGAGGTTTTCCGGCGGCTTGTTGGTGGAGCGGATCGCCACGTCCGCCTCGCGCCGGGTCAGGCTGAGCGACGCCTCGGCGATCAGCAGATCGACGCGCATGCCCGGGTAAAGCCCCCGAAACGCCGCGAGGTGCCGGGGCAGGAAGTGCATCGCCAGAATGTCGATGGTGGTGACGCGCACCGTACCGCTGAGCTGCGTGTCGCGGCCGGACAGCCGGCGGTTGGCGGCGGCCAGCTCCTCCTCCACCGTCAGGGCGACGCGGTGCATCTCGTCGCCGGCCGCCGTCAGGACGTAGCCGCCCGGCTGCTTGTCGAACAGCCCGGTGCCGTAGGCCGCCTCCAGCGCGGCGACGCGGCGCAGGACGGTGGTGTGGTTGACCCCCAGCGCGCGGGCCGCCGCCGACAGTGACCCGTGCCGCGCCACGGCCAGGAAGTAACGGACGTCGTCCCAGTTGTCCTGTGCATTCATGCAGGGGCTTTCTGCGATTTTTCCGAATTTACGCTCATCCGAGCACATAATACGTAATTGGAGAAGCACGAACGACGTCGCGGTTCTCCCCTCATGACCGATCTCATCCACGATCCCTTTGTGCAGTCCAGCGTCCTGCCGCTGCTGCTGAGCGTCGTCGCGGTGGGCCTGCTGCGGCTGGTCGGCGGGCGCCGGCTGGCGGTGCTGGGCATCGCCGTGACCTTCGTCGCGATGTTCGCCCTGGTGGTCGGCGTGCCGGCCCTGCCCCCGCCGTCGAGCATGGGCAAGCTGTTCTGGTCCGCCGTCGCCGGGCTGTTGATCGGCGGGGCCGCCGACGCGGCGGGCCTGCGCGGACGGGCCGCCTCGGCGCTGGTCGCGCTGTGGCTGGCGGCGGCGCTGGGCTGGATCGCCTGGCCGGCGCTGGATTCGACGGCAGCGGGGGTGACC
>JAEZID010000227.1 GCA_023416195.1 Pseudomonadota bacterium
GCGCTGGTCGGAGTCGGGCTGTGCATGATCCGCGCCCAGGGCGCCGTGGCGCAGGCCCGGGCGGTGTGCCTGGCGGTGGCGCGCGGCGACTTCGAGGCCCGCGTGGTCAACGTGCGCGAGCGGGGCGACCTGGGCGATCTGATGCACGCCCTGAACGACAGCATCGACCGCACCGACGCCTTCATCCGCGAGGCCGCGGCCTCCATGAGCCACGTGTCGGCCAACAAGTATTTCCGGCGCATCGTGCTGAAGGGCATGCAGGGCAACTTCCTGCACGCCAGCCGCACCATCAACACCGCGACCGACGCCATCGCCGAGAAGGTCAAGGGCTTCGCCGGCGTGACCGAGCGGTTCGAGGGCCAGATCCGCGCCGTCTGCGCCGAGGTCGCCGGCACCGCCCATCATCTGGAGATGTCCGCCCGCACCATGGAGACGGACGCCCAGACCGCCACCGGCAAGGCGTCCTCCGTCGCGGCGGCGGCGGCGCAGACCGGCTCCAGCGTCGGCAGCGTGGCCGCCGCGACGGAGGAACTGTCCGCCTCCATCGGCGAGATCGCCCGTCAGGTCGGGCAGGTCACCCGCGTCGCCGGCAACGCCGCCGGGGAGGCGGAGCGCTCCAACGCCCTGGTCGCCCAGCTGTCGGACGCCGCCCGGACGGTGGGCGAGGTGGTCACCCTCATCAACGACATCGCCAGCCAGACCAACCTGCTGGCGCTGAACGCCACCATCGAGGCGGCGCGGGCGGGCGAGGCCGGCAAGGGCTTCGCCGTCGTGGCGCAGGAGGTCAAGCGGCTGGCCGACCAGACCGGCAAGGCGACCGGGGAGATCGCCGGCCAGATCGCCGGCATCCAGTCCTCCACCGAGGAGGCGGTCGGCGCCATCGTCGGCATCGGCCACACCATCCACGACATCAACGCCATCGCGGGCGGCATCGCCGCCGCCATCGACCAGCAGGGTTCGGCCATCCGCGAGATCGTCTGCAACATGGAGCAGGCGGCGGCGGGAACCCGCGCGGTGACCCACGACATCCAGGACGTCACCGACGCGGCCGAGCGCACCAGCGGCGCCGCGCACGAGGTCTTCGCCGCGTCGGAGCAGATGGCCGCCCAGGCCGACCGCCTGACCCGCGAGGTTCAGGTCTTCCTGGACGAGATGCACAAGGTGGCCTGATCGGGACATCGCTGGCGCTTTGAAAGGCATATGCCCATGATCCGGGCATGTGCCTGACCGGCGGGCGGTGCCTTCGCGACGCAATCCATCAATTTTCAGGCCGGTGCCGACGGTATGTTGCGGCGCACACAGGCGGCGGCCCGGCACACGGCCGACCGCGGACGCGCCAGGGGCTTTCGGGCTCAGGTCATGGCTGTTTCAATTCCAAACTGGCGCCGATTTCATCATTGAAACGGAAAATAATCCCCACAAATCAGTTGTGGTCTTTGGGGCGCCGAAGATTTGTGCTTGAACGTCAAGGCGTTGCATCCGCCCTGGTGTGCCGGGGGCTCTTGGCACGCCGATTGATTGAGGTGGCCCCGAAAGAGCTTTCACAGAATTGCGTTTTCCAAATCGATGGGGGTGTTCGGGATGAGCGTGGCGGGAAACGAACTGTTCGAGCTGTCGCGGGGTGTTCTCGACGTCGCGTCGAAGAAGGTTTCGCTGATCGAGGACATCACGCGCCGCACCAAGATGCTGGCCATGAACGCCCTGATCGAGGCGGCGCGGGCCGGCGACGCCGGGCGCGGTTTCGCGGTGGTCGCCAACGAGGTGTCGGAGATCTCCACCCAGGTGAACAGCATCACCAAGGAACTGCGGTCGGAGATCGTCGCGCGCGTCGATCACCTGACCACCACCGGCAGCGCCATGGTGCGGGAGATGCACGGCAAGCGCCTCGCCGACCTGTCGCTCAACATGATCGAGATCATCGACCGGAACCTGTATGAACGGTCCTGCGACGTGCGCTGGTGGGCGACCGACAGCGCCGTGGTCGATTGCGCCGCCGACCCCACGGCGGAGCACCGCCGCCACGCCACCCAGCGGCTGGGCGTGATCCTGGAGTCCTACACGGTCTATCTCGACCTCTGGGTCGCCGACCTGGACGGCAACGTCATCGCCACCGGCCGACCCGACCGCTACCACGGCGCCATCGGCGCCCGCGTCGGCGACGAACCGTGGTTCCGCCAGGCGCTGGCCACGCGCAGCGGCGGCGAGTTCACGGTCGGCGACGTCACCCGCAACGCCCGGCTGGACAACCGGGTGGTCGCCACCTACGCCACCGCGATCCGCCGTGGCGGCGAGACGGGCGGCGAGCCCATCGGCGTGCTGGGCATCTTCTTCGACTGGGAACCGCAGGCCGCCGCCGTGGTCGAGGGCGTCCGGCTGGAGGAGGGCGAGCGCGCCCGCTCGCGCTGCCTGCTGCTGGACGCGCGGCACCGGGTCATCGCCTCGTCCGACGGGCGCGGCCTGCTGACCGAAACCGTCCCGCTGCGCCGGAGCGGCGGCACCATGGGCCATTATCTGGAAGGGAACGGGCGCACCATCGGTTACGCCCTGACGCCGGGATACGAGACCTACAAGGGACTCGGCTGGTACGGGGTGATCGTCCAGGATGCGGAAAAGAGCGGTCACCTTGGGTAAGGCGGGGAGGGTAAGGCAGGCATTCCCAGGGTGCTCTGGTCATCCCGGCGGGTTGAATTAAACTCCGATCCCGCCGCGTTGCTGGAGTTCCTGCATGTCCGCCTCAGACCGCCGTCTCTACGTTCGCCGCGATACTTTTCCCATCGCCGGCACCTTCCGCATCTCCCGCGGCTCGAAGACCGAGGCCGAGGTGGTGATGGCCGAGGTGGTGGAGGAGTGCCGGCGCGGGCGCGGTGAATGCGTGCCCTACGCCCGCTACGGCGAATCCGTGGAAGGCGTCGCCGCCGCGCTGGAGGCCATGGCGGGGGAGGTCGCCGCCGGGCTGGACCGCGAACGGCTGCGCACGCTGATGCCGCCGGGTGCTGCGCGCAACGCGCTGGACTGCGCCCTGTGGGACCTGGAGGCCAAGCGCGCGGGCAAGCCGGCGTGGCGGCTGGCCGGTCTGCCGGACGCGCCGAAGAAGCTCGTCACCTGCTACACCCTCAGCGTCGATGAGCCGGCCCGCATGGCCGAGGCGGCGCGCCAGCGGGCGGCCGACCATCCGCTGCTGAAGATGAAGCTGACGGGGGAGGGCGACCTGGACCGCGTCCGCGCCGTCCGCGAGGCCGTGCCCGCCGCCCGGCTGGTGGTGGACGCCAACGAGGCCTGGACGCTGGACCAGTTGAAACGCTTCGCGCCGGCGCTGGCCGACCTCGGCGTCGAGCTGATCGAGCAGCCTCTGCCCGCCGGCCAGGACGAGGCCCTGCGCGGCTACCGGAGCCCGGTGCCGCTGGGCGCCGACGAGTCCTGCCATGGGCTCGATTCGCTGGAGGCGTTGAAGGGGCTCTATCAGGTCGTCAACATCAAGCTCGACAAGACCGGCGGCCTGACCGAGGCGCTGCTGCTGAAGCGGGCGGCCGAGGCGGCGGGATTCGACATCATGGTCGGCTGCATGGTCGCCACCTCGCTGGCCATGGCGCCGGCCGTGCTGGTGGCGCAGGGCGCGCGCTTCGTGGATCTGGACGGGCCGCTGCTGCTGGCCGAGGACCGCACCCCGGCGCTGACCTACGACGGCGCGGTGCTGCACCCGCCGGCCCCGGAACTCTGGGGGTGAGCGTCCCCACCGGCAGCCTGCTGCGTGGCTTGCCGCCCGGCCCCCTGCCGGACGAGCTGTTCACGACCTTGGCCCATGGTCGCGGAGCGACGACGGGCAGCGTGCGCATCGAACGGATCGTCTCCACCGGCCAGACCTCGCCCGAGGGCTTCTGGTACGATCAGGGCTGGGACGAGTTCGTGCTTGTGGTGCAGGGCGCGGCGCGGCTTGAGGTCGCGGGGGAGGGGGAACGTCCGCTCGGCCCCGGCGACTGGGCGATGATCCCCGCGCACAGCCGCCACCGCGTGGCCTGGACCGATCCCGAACAAACCACCGTCTGGCTGGCCGTCCATATCGGCGAACCGGAATCATAAGAAACGAACGGGGAGGAACCATGACCATCGACGTCGCGCGCGCCCGCGCCGAGACGCCGGGCACCCGGCATGTGATCCATCTGAACAACGCCGGCGCCGCCCTGCCGCCGCAGCCGGTGATCGACGCGGTCGCCGGGCACTTGGACTTGGAAGCCCGCATCGGCGGCTACGAAGCCGCCGCGCGCAACGCTTCGAGGCTGGAACGCACCTACGACGCCGTGGCGACGCTGCTGAACGCGTCTCGCGAGGAGATCGCGCTGGTGGAGAGCGCGACGGTGGCCTGGGGCATGGCCTTCAACGCGCTGAGCTTCAGCCCCGGCGACCGCATCCTGGCCGCGCGGGCCGAATATTCCGCCAACATCATCCCCTTTCTTCAGGCCGCCCGGCGCACCGGCGCGGTGGTCGAGGTCATTCCCAACGACGAGCGGGGGCAGACCTCGGTCGAGGCGCTGGAGGCGATGATCGACGGGCGGGTCAAGCTGATCGCCATCACCCACATCCCGACCAACGGCGGGCTGGTCAACCCCGCCGCCGCCATCGGCCGTGTGGCGCGCCGGCACGGCATCCCCTACCTGCTCGACGCCTGCCAGGCGGTCGGGCAGATGCCGCTGGACGTGGAGGAGTTGGGCTGCGATTTCCTGTCGGCGACCGGGCGCAAGTTCCTGCGCGGGCCGCGCGGCACGGGCTTCCTTTATGTGCGCAAGGACTGGCTCGACCGCATCGAGCCGCACACGCTCGACCTGTACGGGGCCACGCTGGTCGCTCCCGACCGTTACGAGATGCGCCCCGACGCCCGCCGTTTCGAGATGTGGGAAAGCAACGTCGCCGCGCGCATCGGGCTGGGCGTCGCGGTGGACTACGCGCTGTCCTGGGGGCTGGAGGCGATCCGCGACCGGGCCTTCGCGCTGGCGGACGGCCTGCGGGCGCAACTCGCCGCCGTTCCCGGCGTGACGGTGCACGATCTGGGGGCCGAACGCTGCGCCATCGTGACCTTCACGGTGGATGGCGCGGCGTCGGCGCGGGTGAAGGCGGCGTTGGGCGAACAGGGGATCAACCTGTCTGTTTCGACCGCGTCCTCCACCCGCTTCGACATGGACGCGCGCGGGCTGACCGACCTCGTCCGCGCCTCGCCCCACTACTACAACGACGAGGAAGAGGTGGAGCGGCTGGTCAAGGCGGTGCGGGCTTTGTGACGCGCCTCACGACCTCGCGGTCGGCGACACGTCGCCCATGGATTGGGACGCCGGCACGTAGGGCTCGTCGGCCAGGCCGTTCACCTTCGCGGCCATGATGAAGTCGTTCTCGTGCAGGCCGTTGATCTTGTGCGTCCAGAACGTGACCGTGCAATGGCCCCAGCCGTAGCGGATTTCGGCGTGGTGGCCTTCCGCCTCGCACAGGTCGCCGACGCGCATGGCGAAGTCCTGGGCCTCACGGAAATTGGCGAAGGTGAAGTCGCGTTCCAGCCGGTCGGGGTTCTCCCGGAGGCCCCAGCCCGGCACCTGGACCAGATAGCTTTGCGCCATGTCGCGGTCCATCGGGGGCACGCCGCCCCGGCAGGGTTCGCAGGTCATGGCACCGAAGTCCTGTTGCGCGGTCATCGTCTCTGCTCCTTCATGTCGCTCCGTCCTTGAGCAACAATCGTGGTGCGGGCATGTCCTCCCATCAAGAGCAGGGGACGAGCGCGCGGCACCGGCGCAGGCTTGGCCATGGAGCCGAAGGCAGGATCCGGCTGTTCTCCTTCGCAAAGCCACCCGCACCGGAACGCGCGCGATGACCGAACTGCCCTTTGCCGATTATCAGCAGCCCAGCAAGCCGGCCGAGGGACCGCGGCTCGCCATCGTGGGCGAGGCGCCGGGGGCGGAGGAGGCAAGGCAGGGCAAGCCCTTCGTCGGGCGGAGCGGCAAGCTGCTGGACGAGAATCTGGAAGCGGCGGGCGTGGAGCGGGCGCAGTGCCTGGTCGCCAACGTCTTCCGCTATCAGCCGCCGGGCAACAAGGTCGCGCATTTCTTCGCCTCGCG
This sequence comes from Pseudomonadota bacterium, assembly GCA_023416195.1. GTDB lineage: Bacteria > Pseudomonadota > Alphaproteobacteria > Azospirillales > Azospirillaceae > Azospirillum. Next base: position 6,096 of record JAEZID010000227.1, read on the forward strand.
CACCCGCGCCAGGAAGGAAGGGCGCGCCGTCGACGAGCGATGGGGGCCGTTCGGCACCTCCGACTGGGTGCTGGCCGAATATTCGGGCGAGATCGAGCATCTGCGGCGCACGCTGGACGCCTACGCGCCGCGTGTCATCGTCGCGCTGGGACGCACGCCGACCTGGGCGCTGACCGGGCAGAACGGAATCATGCAGCTGCGCGGCACCGTCCTGCCCTGCCGTCTGCTGCCGGGGGCGGAGGTGGTGCCGACCTTCCACCCCAGCTACATCCTGCGCGGCCAGCTGGCCGATCAGCCCACCTTCCTGGCCGACCTGCGGCTGGCCGTGTCGAGACTCGGCCGGTAATTTGATCTCCGTCAGCGCGTTTCGGGATGTTTTCGTTTACCCTTGGAAAAAGGTGTCAAGGGATACCCGAAAGACCGGGACGTGGATGGTTGAATGAGCACGGCTGTACTCACCCCTGGAAACAGCCCCGATCCTTTGCCGCATGCGCGGATCGCGGCGGCGGTCGAAGGGTTTCGTCTGCTTGTCCTGAGTTTGATGGCGGCCGGGCCGGTGTTCGGCATCGCCTATCTTGCGGCGTTCCAGGATCCGGCGCTCGTCGCCGTGGCCCACACCTTCCATGAAATCGCCATCGGGGTGTCGATCCTGCTGGCGGCCTTCGTCGCCCTGGTGACCTGGACCTGTTACGACACCAGCGGCGAGGTCCTGACGCGGTTCCTGACGCTGGGGTTCCTGGGATTCGCCGTCGTCTACACGCCGCACGGGCTGCTGACGGAACAGTCCGGCCACAACATGGCGCTGTTCCTGCTTTATGGCCCGGCGTCGCGCATGGTCATGGCTTTCTTCCTGTTCCTCGGGCTGCTGGCCTACCGGGCGGAGCACGACCCGCCGGCGGTCCGGCGGCGGGCCTCGGTCTGGCTGCCCTGGATCCTGCCGCAGTTCGTCGTGGTCGCGGCGGTCTGGTGGGTGGCGACGACCAAGGTGGTCGATCCGTCCATCGTCCGCGTGGCGACCGAGGGCACCGCCATCGCGCTGTGCGCCGCCTCGCTTCTGGTCATGGCGGTGAAGCGGATCCGTGGCCCGCTGGTGTGGTGCTACGCGGTGGCGCTGGTCTGGTTCGCGCTGTCGTCCGGCGCCTTCTTCCTGGCGCGGCCGTGGAACCACCAGTGGTGGCTGGCCCACGCCATCTTCGCCGGCGGCTTCTTCCTGCTGAGCTACGGCGTCGTGCGCGCCTATCAGACGACGCGCGCCTTCTCCCGCCTCTACAGCGCGGAGGTGATGATGGGGCAGCTGGCCGACAGCCGGGCGGCGGTCAGCACAAAGGAGATGCTGCTGCGCGAACTGAACCACCGCGTGAAGAACAGCCTGCAAATCGTCGCGAACCTGCTGATCCTGGAGGAGGCGCGGTCGCGGAACGCCGACCTGCGGTCCGTCCTGACGGAGATTCGCGGGCGGCTGGACGCGATCTCGCTGATCCACCGCCGGCTTTACCAGGCGGACTACGAGGGGCATTTCGACGCCGCCTCGACCCTGACGGAGCTGTGCGAGAACCTGCTGGCGGTCGCCGACACCGGCAACCGCATCCAGTTCCGGCTGGAGGTGCAGCCGGTGCAGGTTACCGTCGATCAGGGCATCACCCTGATGCTGCTGGTGAACGAGTTGGTCACCAACGCCGTGAAACACGGGTTTCCGAAAGGACGGTCCGGAACCTTGTGGGTCCGGCTGGTCCGCCGTGGCGCCCATGCCGTGCTTGAGGTCGAGGACGACGGAGTCGGCTTCGGCAAAAGCGATCAGAGCGGCGACGGGCTGGGCCTGCGCCTCAGCCGCCAGATGGCCGGTGAACTCGGCGGGCGCCTGGAGGTCGTGACCGGGGCCGGCGGCACGCGGTTCAGCGTGGATTTTCCGCTGACGGCGGTCGGTCCACGCGTGGCGATGGAGGCGGCGACGGAGGCGTAGGCCCCGTCACCCCCGCGCCGCCGCTTCGGCGAGGCCGAGGAAGGCCGGCAGCTCGTGGGTGATGACGTAGGTGGGGATGGGTTCCAGATACTCCCGCATCCGGCCTTTCTCCATGAAGCGCTTGCGGAAGCGGGAATGGGTGAACAGCGAGCCCAGCTTCGGCACGATGCCGCCCGCGATGTAGACGCCGCCCCGCGCGCCGAGCGTCAGGGCAAGGTTGCCCGCCATGGTGCCCAGCATGGCGCAGAACATCTCCACCGCCTCCACGCAATGGGGGTTGGTGCCGGCCAGGGCGGAATCGTGGACCTGGGCGGGGGTCAGGGTCTCCGGCTCGCGGTTGTCGATGATGCACAGCGCCGTGTAGAGGTTCACCAGCCCCGGCCCGGACAGCACGCGTTCCGCCGACACATGGTCGTGCGCCTTGCGCAGCTGGCCCAGCACGGCGCTCTCGCGGTCGCTGATCGGGGCCATGGTGGCATGCCCGCCCTCGGCGGCCAGCGCGGTCCAGCCGTTCGCCCCCGGCACCAGCCCGGACACGCCCAGCCCGCTGCCGGGGCCGATGACGCCGATCACCGCGTCCGGCGCCGGCTCGCCCTCGCCGACCTGCCGGCGGTCGGTCGTGGTCAGGCGCGGCACGGACAGCGCCACGGCGGTGAAGTCGTTGACCGCCACCAGCCGCTCCAGCCCCAGCGTGTCGCGCACCTGATTGACGGAGAAGGACCAGCCCCGGTTGGTCATGACCACCTGATCCCCGGTCACCGGCCCGGCGATGGCGAAGGCGCCGCGCGTCGGCCGGGCCGGCCGCGTGGCCGTCAGGTAGGCCTCCGCCGCCGCCGCCAGCGACGGAAAGTCGGCAGCGCGGAAGACGCGCGAGTCGCGGATGCCCGTGTCGTCGATGAGGCCGAAACGGGCGTTGGTGCCGCCGATGTCGGCGACGAGAGTGGGGGGGAGGGCGGTCGTCATGCAGCAAGTGTCATCCGTACGGCGCCCGCGTCAAGGCATCCACGTAGCTTTCGCGCCACCAGCCGATGTCGTGCGTGCGCAGAGTCCGCATCATGGCGGCGTGCCGCTCCTTCCGCTCGCCCTGCGGCATGATCAGCGCGCGTTGCAGCGCGTCGGCCACCCCCTCCACATCGAAGGGGTTGACGATCAGCGCCTCGTTCAGCTCCCGCGCCGCGCCGGCGAAGCAGGACAGCACCAGAACGCCGGGATCGTCCGGGTCCTGGCAGGCCACATACTCCTTGGCGACGAGGTTCATGCCGTCGCGCAGCGGGGTGACGAGGCCGACGTTGGCCGTGCGGTAGAAGCCGGCCAGCACGCGCCGCCCGAAGCTCTTGTTCAGATAGCGGATCGGCACCCAGTCGAATTCGGCGAATCGGCCGTTGATGCGGCCCGACAGTTCCGACAGTTCGCGGCGGATGGCGACGTATTCGGGCACGTCCTCGCGACTCGGCGGGGCGACCTGGAGGAAGGAGACGCGGTTGCAGTGCTCCGGATAGCCCGCCAGCAGCTGCTCGAAGGCCTGGAAGCGCTGCGGCAGGCCCTTGGAGTAGTCGAGCCGGTCCACCCCGATGATCAGCCGCCGTCCGACCAGGCTTTCCTTCAGCCGCTCCGTGTGGCGGGACCGCGCGGCGGTCTGGGCGAGGCTTTCCAGATTGGCGGTGTCGATGCTGATGGGGAAGGCCTTGGCCAGCAGCGTGCGGTCGAAGGCGCGGATCAGCATGCTGCCATCGGCGCGTTCCTCCACCGCGCCGTTCGTCTCGAAGCGGATGTAGTTGGCGAAGCAGCGCAGGTCCACCTGGGTGTGGAAGCCCACCAGATCGTAGGCGCACAGCTCCCGGATCAGTTCCCGGTTGTTGGGCAGCACGGACAGCACCTCCGGCGCCGGGAAGGGCGTGTGCAGGAAGAAGCCCATGCGCTGCTGGCAACCCTTCTGGCGCAGCTCCTCGCCGAAGGGGATCAGGTGGTAGTCGTGCACCCACACCATGTCGTCGGGTTTCAGCAGCGGCGCCAGCCGGTCGGCGAAATAGCCGTTGACCCGCTTGTACCCCTCGCGCGTGCGCCGGCTGACCTCGATCAGGCCGAGCCGGTAGTGGAACAGCGGCCACAGCGTCTGGTTGGCGAAACCGTTGTAATACTCTTCGAAATCGCGCCGCCCGAGGTCGAGCGTCGCGTAGGTCAGGCGGCCGACGTCGGTGCGCCGGGGTTCGTCCTGGGAGTCGCCTTCGACGACGTTTCCGCTCCAGCCGAACCAGATGCCGCCGGTCTTCTTCAGCGCGGCCAGGACGGCGACGGCCAACCCTCCGGCGGCCTGCTTCCCTTCGTCTATGGGGGCGACGCGGTTCGATACGACGACAAGTCTGCTCACGTTTGGCACTCTCCGGTTCCGCCGGTTCTCTTGAGCCTGAATTCCTACGCCTGTACTCCTGCGCCTGAATTTCCATGTTGGCCCGGCGGTTTGCAGGGACGAAACGACGGCTGCGGAAGGTTGGTTCCGTTTCGGCCGAAAGGCCTATGCCGAGCGATCCGGGGGCTTGTCGTGAAAACGGTGCGCACCAATTTTGGCGGGAATGTGGGAAAAGCGCCCTGGTTCCGCGCCGAAAATCGCCACAAACAAGCCTCAATCCGCTCCGGCCGGGGCTTGTTGTGCATTGCAGCATGAATAGCGTGCTCTGCATGCGGTTTCGAGTGCGTCCCGTTGTGTTAGCGCTCTGAAACAGAATGGAAAAATTTTTCCTCTTGATCGAACCCGGATCCGCGACCATATTGTGCAGTGCGACATCGGTCGTGTCTGCGATGCGGACGGTGTCGTAACGCACTTCTTGGGCGTTTCCTCCCTAGACTCGGGCCGGGGCGTAAGCTCCGGCCCCTTTTCTTTGTGGATCAACAGCTTACGGGTGGAAGGCCGGAGCCTTGTATCACCCAATGTAAGCCCCTTTGTATCACCCGGTCGTATCGCAGATTGCCTACCGACGATGGCACTTCGCATTTGCGAAATGCTACCGTCAGCGGGACTCACAAAACAGACATTATCATATCGCATGTGCGCGTTGCGCGGGAATCCGGGTCGGGAACTAACCAACGTCTCCGCCGAGGTCGGCGATGCGGCTGGCGACGGCGGCAAGGACGATGTTAAGCCGTTCAAGCTCTTCATAGTCGTTGCCTTCAATCGCCTGCTCGCGCTCACGCCAGAGCCGCCGCATCTCGGCTGTGGCTTCCTCGACCGACAGGCTCGCAATCCAGTCCATTGTCGGCTCCGTCAGTTAAGCACGGGATTGCGGTCGCGATGGTCGAGCACAACCTCGACAGCCCGCCGGAGAGACCTGATGCTGCGGTTCTTTCGGTAGTGCCGCTCGATGGCGGTCATCTCCACGGCGTCAAGTTCAGGCAGCAGCCGGACATCGACACCGTACTCGCTCGCCAGATCGATCTTGATCCCACGCACGAGAGCGTGCAGGTGCTCAACGCCGGGTGCGGGAACCTCGACGATCCGGAAACGGGAGAGCAACGGCATCGGCAGCCGCGAGGTGTCGTTGGCCGTGGCGAGGAACGAAATGCCGCTCAGGTCAAGGCGGCTCTGAAGGTAGGCGTCCTGGAAGGCGTTCTGGCGCTCCGTCGCGTTGATCAGGCTGTCGCGCAGGGAGCCGTTCTGCGATCCGGTGGAGGCTTTGTCGATCTCATCGAACCCGAAGATGCCGCCAGCAGCGCCCTCGCTCCAGAAGAAGCGAGCCGGAAACGACGGGTTGGCGGAGCTGAAGCCGCGCGAAGTCCCCTCCCAGTCGCGATTGTCGGACGATCCGGCGCACGGGATGATGCGGGTCTGCACACCAGACAGTTCACCGATGCGACGGATCATGCGGGTCTTTCCGGTGCCCGGCGGCCCCACCAAAAGCGTCGGACGCAGCAAGAACGCTTGCCGACCCCAGCGTTTCCCGATCTTGAGGTCACGCATCAGGACATTGATCGCCGACTCGGCGTACGGGAACTCCGCCCGCAGCGCGGCTTCAAGCGAGTCGATGTCATCGACGACGGGAAGCGGCAGTTCTTCGTTGAGCACGACATAGTGCTCCGGCACACCGCCGTTCTTGCTCGTCATGATCGGGTCGATCGCGGGACGCAGTTTCGGCAGACCAGAGATGTCGTACGTCACAGTTTGGACGAGCGGGTCTTTCGGTTCCTCTTCGTCATCCCAGCCCTCGTACGGATCATATTTGGTCCCTTCCTCCAGCGTCCGGCACTTGTCAGCGACGACCCGGGCATTCCGCTGGGCGGCCTCCTTAAGCTGCTTTTCGGTGTCTCGCTTGAGACCCTGGAGCTTCTCCTTCCGCCGAGCGGCGACCGTGCCCGGCTCCGGCTCAGCGGCGGCGCCCTTCCGGCCAAGCAGGAAATCCTTGAGCGACCGCCCGCCGCGGGTCTTCATGCCCTCGATGGCGTGCGCCAGGAGCCGCCGGGGCGTTCCGGCGACGAAGTAGCGGTGTTCCTGGACAGGCTCCGACAGGGCCTCGGCCTCGCGGCCCGACCAGGCGACCCACCAGCAGACCGCCGCGAGCGCTTCCGCGAGCCAGGGATGCCCGACGACATGGCCCTGCTCGGAGCGGAGCTTGTCGGCCCGCGCCACGGCGTCCATCACGGTCGCGGCGACATACCGGGCGCAGAACTGGCTGGACTGCGGCGACCCGTACACGCCCCCGAGGAAATGCCATTGCACCGCGAGCGTGTGGTCGGTGCGGACGTCCTGGCCGAGCAGGTAGCCCTGCGCGATGCGCGTCGCGACCTTGCCGCGGCTGGTCGCCAGATCGACCTGGAAGCCATCCTTGCCCTGCTCGGTCAGCAGCCCGTCGATCACAAGCTGCTGAAGCAGATCCTCCTCGACGCTTTCAGAAACGGTATCCTCGCCGACGCCACGGACGAGCAGGTTCATAAGAAAATCCATTACGCCCTCCCACAAGCCCACACCCGGTCCCCATGCGGTCTGAGCGCCCGCATATCGGGAAGGCTTGGCTCGAAGGTGCGTGGACGGTCATTTTCTCTTCGCCTTCCTTGTAAACGCCGTGTTGTAGTTCGGGTCCTGATCCGCCATTTCGTCCAGCTCCGACGGAGCTATATAGATGTCGTCGTCTTCATCGACGATCTTGGCCTCCTCCATTTCGAGCGAGATCCGGAATTCGGTGAACCTGCCGATGAGCGGTCGGACCGCGCCTTCCCGGACAAACGGCTCCCCCTCGCCCATGTAGTCCTGCCAGACGCCGTTCTCGCGCCTGAGCAGGGTGATCTCGGAGGCTACGCCGCCGATCCACCATCCGTCCCTGATCTCACGGTCGTCGAGATCGGCGATGCCGACATAGGTTCCGAGGTCACTGTCCACGACCATCGTGACGTCGTTCGGGATACGTACGGCGATCACCTTGGCCGAGGTCGTCATGACGGGGATCCGCTCCACCTTGCCATCGAGGGCATCGCCGAGGGCGACGGACAGCAGGTCGCGCCAGCGGATCAGTGGCGCCATCACCAGCGTCGGCACCTCCTCCGCCATCAGCAGGTCGGCCGGATCGACCTCCAGGGCGGCCGCGATCTCCGCAAGGGTCTTGTCCGTCAGCTTCCTCTGGCGGTTTTCCAGCTTTGTCAGCGTCGTCGGATGCATCGCCACACGGCCGCGCGCCGCGACGGCATCGGCGAGTTCCTGAAGCGTGAGCTTCCTCTGCTTCCGGAACTCACGGATGCGGTTTCCGGGGATGTGTTCCGCCATTGCCTTCGTTCCCGCCGCCGTGCGATTTGGTGCCAAATTATGATGCCAAAATATGGCAACGATGGCGGCTTGTCAACATTGAACGGCGGCCATATTGGCGGATGCGTTTTTGTCAACATTGGCGTCTAGGGAGGAAGGCTGACGTTGGGCCGCGGCGCCGTGGCGGGGTGGATTGCCCGCCTCGTGCGCGTGGTGGTCGGCCAATCGTACCTGTCAACATTGACGAGGCCGCGCGGGAGGTCGCCATGTTGCGTCCGGCGGGCGCCGAGCAGGACGGCAGGCCGTCGTCTGTGCAGTTGGGGGTAGGGGGCGATCCTGACCGTCGCATGACGGAGCCAGCGGGCGGTGGTCCCTCCGCGGGGTGGTTGGCACGCGTGCGGTGGCTCCGGTCCTGGTCAGCGGCTTACCCCGCATGGCGCGTCGGGCGCTTGGCGGCTGGGGCGGCGCCCATGCGATGCAGGGGCACCTTCGGATCGATATGGATGCCGGAGGCCGGGGTGCTGTGTGTATCCTGTTGACAGCGTCAACCGATTTGGCGGCCAGCGTGGCACTATGTCTCCCCATTACTTCCGACTTCTGAAACGCTTTTGTTGAGTTTCGGTTTGGGATGAAAGTGCCTCCAACATGCACATCCAAAATGGTTGATCGTACATCTTGGTGTGAAAAAGGTTGGTGCAGGTTGTCATACATCGAATCAAGTTAACTCAACTTATTTGTTCAAAATCAGCGACTTGCGATATGGGATGTCAACATGTTTGGCGACGGCAAATACTATATTGTGTCGTTGACGCCTGCGTGCCTACTGGTTACTCGTTTATTGAGGTTGTGTAAGTTCCATCATGGCGGGTGTGAATCCTGTCATGCGGCAGACAGGAGGCTTTGGCATGCGAACCGTCCGGCTCCCCGCTGTTTTCGCGAGGTTCGGGTTCTGGCACAGCGATCCATGGAAGGTCGAGCGCGGCAACGGGCTGAAGGCGCCATTCGACGTTTCCCCGTACCGCATGGTGCGTCGCGACGGCGACGAGTACCTCATGGTCATGGCGGGACGCGACGGGCTGCCGTGGGGGCGCTTGGCGAAAATGCTGATCGCGCTGCTCGCCACCGAGGCGGTCGCCGGCGGCGGCAGGGAGATCGTCCTGCCCTCGGCGCAGGAGACCATCCGCAGGCTCGCCATCGACGGCAAGGGCGGGCACTACACGCGTTCCGTCGAGCAGGCGATCCGCGCGCTGCTCGGATGCCGCTTCTACAGGATCGTCCGCGGCTTCGGCGACAATCTGGACGTCGCGACCGCGTGGGCCGAGGCCATCGACCAGGGGCGCCTGCTGCCCGGGCACCACGCCCTGTCGTCGTGGACCATCGCCGAGGGCGCCCGGCTGTGGGACAAGGACGGAGAGCCGGTGCGGTTGTGGGCGGACCGTCAGCCGCTGACGATCACGCTGTCGGAGGAGTTCTGCGCGGAGGCCCGCGACGGCGTCGATCTGGACCGCGCGACATGGCTTGGCCTCTCCCGCTCCCCGGTCGCGCTCGACGTCTACGCCTGGGCCAACCTCCGATGCCGCACAGCCTTGGGTGCCGCCAAGATCCCGAGCGGCTCCATCGCCCGGCAACTCGGCTTCACCTGCCGCCCGTCCGAGGCCAAGGCCAAGATGGAAGAGGCGGTGAACGGCTACCGGGTGACGAGCCGGAGGGGCATCCGCGACTTCTGGGATCTCCGCATCGAGTTCGGCGCGGGGCGGAAGACCCTGACGATGCTCGGAACCTGTCGGGGGAAAAGGGTCTGGGATGCGATGCGCGACGGCGACGTCACGGACGGGTTCATCCGGCTGATCACCTGCGTGCCGCACGTCTCGCAGATCGCCCTGGACGCGCAGGAGATCGGCCCGGAAGCGGCCGAACACAGCGCGGGGGTGCTGGGCGAGTTGGAGCGGCGGGCGAAGATCGTCCGGGACGGCACGAAGGCGGATCGGCTTGTGGAGAGGCTCTCGGCGGCAAGTCCGAAAGTGTGGAGGGCGGCGCTTTAAAACGGGGGCTGGGCATGAGGCCAGTAATTCGCGTCAGGTCTGCCCTTCAGGCACTTGCGGAACGCGGCGCCGGAAGGAGAGAACCGTGCGGTGGCGCGGATCGTCCGTCATCGTCTGGGATCGTTCACTGAACTCGAAATCTCACATGTAATGGTTTCTCAGCTGCTCGTGCATCGACTAATGAGATATCTGGTGATATTGAAAATTTGTTGACAATTGCCCCTGGCTTGCTATAGCATTGCGTCCATCTTCAACAGCTTGCCGCGTTCCGCATCCACGATGACGGAACGGGCCGACAGGCCGGGATCTCAGATCACTGCGTCCGTGCTTTCACGACCGTGAAAGGAGCGGATGATGTTCAGTTTCGAGTTGGGCGGTGCCGAAGTTTGCGGGTTCACCCCGGTGGTCGAGGGTGGCCGCTTCGAGTGGGACCATTCCTGTGCCCGGATCGCCGTCACGACACATCTTCACCCCGGAGATCGTGAGTCCTTCCGCAGGTCCCCGCTGACCCTCGGCCTCTATGAGGCGGACGGCCTCACGGTGATCGTCGCCCGCTGGCGGGCCTGGATGACGATCGACATGCCCTACAACGCGGCGCTCTATCCGCCTGGGCAGGGGCCGCAAACGTCGCTCATCCTGAACGGGACGCCCCGGACGCGTCTGTCCGTGCCGATGCAGCTGATCGACCTGAACACCCGTGAAGCCGTGGCGTTCCGGCTGATCACGTTCTCGCCCCAGTTCTCGCGTCGGCTCGCCGTGGCGGCCGAACGGCAGATGGCCGTCGGCATGTCGCGGCCGGCGCACCTTGCGGCGATCGCCGATGCCTTCCGGCGCTTCGGAAGTCCGGACGCCGTGCTCGGCGCCTGCGCGCTCGTGGAGCGGGCTGGCATCTGAAGCCTCGGGGCGCCGCCGCGGCGATCTGGCCGCGGTCCGTCACCCCTTCCCATCCCACACCGCCGTTTCCGGGCACCTCGCGGACCACACCGGACCGCGAGACCCCGCCGCCGCCGACCGCGGCGCTTCAAAACGAAGAGGGCATGATGCTCACTTGGCTCGATTATTACATTTCCGGCTACGCCATTTCGTTTCGCTACGGCCTGTCCCTCACGGGCCGCGCCCCCGACCTGCTGTGCAAGTCGCTGTTCGGCAAGCGCCTCGACCGCATGACCGACCTCGAGGCTTTCCGCTCGAAGCTCCTGATCGGGATGGCGACGCAGGAGCCGCCGCGGCCGGAGCATTACGTCGCCGAACACCGCCTGGGGAATCTGGCCGCGTTCGAGACCTTCCTGGCGCCGTTCGCGCTCCGTCCCGAGGATCTGTCGTTGTCCGACGCGCGGTGGCGCGGTCAGGCTCCGGCGATGTTCAACGTCGTCGCCGTGCAGCCCTCCGCCAGCCTGGTGGCCGCGCTGTCCCGGGCCAAGCCCCCATCGGGGCAAGACGAGGCTGTCCGCCGGGAATTCGCCTCGGCGACGTGGTACGTCGATCTGCCCCACGGCGCCCTCCTCGTCGATGGGCTGGGCATCCGGGCGCTGTTGGTGCAGCCTGCGCCCACGCTGGGCACCATCGCGGTCTGCGCCGTCCTGACGTCCCCCGGCAGCGACAGGGTGGCGGGACGTCTGTTCTGGCTGCTGGGCGACCGTCGGCACGGGCTTCAGGGCATCGCCTCTAAGGACGTCGACCGCGGCCTGCTCCAGGACGAGGCCGAGGACTTCCTGACCCTCCTCGCCCTCTACCGTGCACACGCGGACAAGGCGCAGAAAGCGGCGTTGCCGCGCCTGACCCGCGAGCAGGCGACCGGACGCAAGGCCCGCCAGCATCACAAAAAGGCGAGCCTGTTCCGTGTCGAGACGCTGTCGCCGCCCGCCGACCGCTTCGGCCGCACGCGGACGGAAGGGCAGGGCGGCTGGCGGCTTGGTTGGCGCTCGGACGTGCGCGGCCATTTTAGGATGCAGCCGCACGGACCGCAGAAGGCGCTGCGCAAGCTGATCTTCGTCGAAGGATATGTCCGCGGCCCCGAGGACGCGCCCCGGAAACATGTTCTGGAACGCCTTGCCTGCTGAGGCAATCCTTTTCCACATCCAGGTGTCCGTTTCCAGTAAAATTTAAGCGCAAGTACTAGCCAAAAGGAGTTGGTGTCGGGAGAGTGCCGGGTCGTCGCTCGGCGTTGTGCTGTAATCTACGGCCGAATAATATCGGATAGAGCAAGCCTCGGCCATTTTAACAGAGGCTTAGTTCGCCGATTGCCCTTCGTGCCCCCATGGCTCTATAAATGGCTATCGTGGGATGGGCTATCGGCAATGGGGTAAGGAAGCTTTGATAGACGAACGGCGCGATTTTGCGGGCAGCGGGCTTTCAACTTGCGACCGGAGGGCATCCTGAAGATGTCCGCCCTGCGTTCTTTCGTGCCCCTTCTCCCGTCCGCGGCAATGTCCATGCTGACGGCGGAAACCGAGCGGCTATCGGGCGAAGGGCTGGTGCATTGGCTGCGGGCTAAGGCAAAATCGGCCGATGCTGAAGGGTTGGGACCCGAGGGCCGGGCGACACTCCATATCCTAGCCGACCTCGCCTCCGCCGGCTGGCGGCTTCGTTGCGTTAGGACAACCGTCTACATGGTCCCGCCCGCGCTGAAACGCATGTCCCCGGCCGAGGCAAAGGAAGCTGTCCGCAGAGCGCTCTCTGTCGGGCGAGAGGCTCAGTTGGCGGAGCCTTCCACGCGCAGGTTCCTCGACGCCATGCACGCACCTCGCCAGTTTGGTGGCGAGCGGGTTTCAGTTCTCGACTTGGCCGACGATGGACCTTCGCTCGCGGTTGCCCTAGACCATATGTTTGCCGGCCGAAAGGCGAGTAGCGGCCCGTCCCACGGCATGTCCCCATCGAGGATTGCGCCGGGCGGTCCGGCGCCGAGCCTCAGACATGGGGGACGGGCCGATGAACTCTAC
>JAEZID010000420.1 GCA_023416195.1 Pseudomonadota bacterium
GGGCAGACCGGACGAGCCCGTGCTTCCGCCACCGCCACTGTTGCCGGTCCCCAGCGACCCGCCGCCACCGCCGCCGACTCCACCCTCACGAACCATGGCGCGGGCCTCGCGCAGGCGGGACAGGCAGCCTTCGGCATCGCCGCGCCCGGCGGCGGCGCGGGCTTCGTCCAGCAAGCCGCGCAGCTTGTCGCGCTGTTCGCCTTCGATGTGGGCGCCCTGGCGTCCGCCCGGCAGCGCCTGAGTGCCGAGGAAGCTGTCGGAGAAGCGCGAGACCTCGTCGCGGCAGGCGTCCCTGCGGGCCGGGTCCTGCCCGGTGCCCTGCGCTTGCGCGGGCAGAGCCGCCACCATCAGCAGCGTCACCAGCAGCGTTCCTGCGAACAGTGTCCGGCCGATCATGACTCGCGCCTCCGGCCCGTTGGGCCAAACCCCTCGCTGGAGCCGGGAATGGGATAGACACCCACCCGCGGGCCTTCGGCCGCCGCCTGCGGCGGTGGGGCATGAGCCCGCATCGGCGCCGGGGCGGGCGCCGGAGCGGCGTTGGCGTCGCGCATCGCGGCGGCGGCCTGCCCCAGGGTCGTGGACCGGGGACTTTCAGGCTCCAGGATCGACAGCGCGCGCTGGACCGCCGACATCCGGAGCAGCGACACCGTTACCAGAGCGCCGCCCTGACGGACCCCCTCGGCGTATTCGTGCGCCTCCCCGGCGGGCACGCCCCAGCCGGACAGCAGCACGAACAGCCCGCCGTGATAGTCGTTGGACCCGCCGAAGCCGCCGTCCGCCACCACCTCGATGTTCAGGTCGTCGAAGCCGGCGTCGAGCAGTTGCTGGCGGACGGCCTCGGCCTCGCTGCGCCGGTCGTAGAGGGCGACAATCGTTTTTCGCGCCATGGCCGCCTCCTTCAGTGCAGAAGCACCAGCAGCACCCCAGCGGCGAAGATCGCCGCGACCACCATCTGAACGGTCCGCGCCTGGGCGCGCACCGTCCCGGCCCCTTCATAGACGCCCAGCTTGCGCGGGCCCGTCCGTCCCATCGCCATGACGACACCCCCATGCACACAGGCCGTACACACAGATCGTGCAATGGCAACAGAGTGCGGCGGAGGCCGGTTCCACAAACGAAAAGGGCCCCGCCGCGGCGGAGCCCTTTTCCGGTCGAAATCGCGGAAGGGTCAGGCGTTCGCGCCGGTGGCGATGCCCTTGTCCTTCAGGAGGGTCTCAAGCTCGCCCGACTCGTACATCTCGCGCACGATGTCGCAGCCGCCGACCAGTTCGCCCTTCACGTAGAGCTGCGGGAAGGTCGGCCAGTTCGAGTATTCCTTCAGGCCCTGGCGCAGGCCCGGATCCTCCAGGATGTTGACGCCCTTGAACTTCACGCCGGTGTTGCTCAGCACCTGGACGACGGCGGCGGAGAAGCCGCACTGCGGGAAGACGGGCGTGCCCTTCATGTACAGCACGACATCGTTGCCCTTGATGTCCTGCTCGATCCGTTCGACGACGTTCTGGTCAACCATTGTCTCTCAACCTTTCCCGATGATGCCCGACTTCGTGAGTCGACTTGTCTGAAGACCTCAGGCCCCTTCCGGCACGGCCGTGGTCAGCGCGAGGGCGTGCAGTTCGCCGCCCATCTTCCCCTGGAGGGCCGCGTAGACCATCTGGTGCTGCTGCACGCGGGACTTCCCCTTGAAGGCGGCGGAGGTGACCATCGCGGCGTAATGGTCGCCGTCGCCGCGCAGGTCGGCGATCTCCACCACCGCGTCCGGAATGCCTTCCTTGATCAGCTTTTCGATCACCGCGGCTTCCATCGCCATGGCCGTATCCCTGTTCCGTCTGGTCCTGCCCATATGGGCGTTGCCACCATAATTAGGCGCTGCGCCTGGGTTTGTCACCGGGGAAGCGTTGGAGGGGTGTACGAACGGTGGCGGCGGGGTTCGCGCGGGGCGGGGCGCGCTGCTGTTCCGGCCATGCGGGCGGCGCATGCCGCCAAGTGTGCATCGTTGTGCAGATTGTGCAGTGGGGCGACTCTGCACAATGGGTGGATTCTCGGGATTTCGCCTGACGGGTCAGCGGGTTGTGCGTGTTCGTTCGTGAACGTGTGTTGTACACGTTTCGTGTAGGAACGACTGGGTGCGGTATGCGCGGTGTGCAGAGCGTGCGACATCATGCGACATGTTTTTCGGAATGTCGCGCGGAATACGGGCGTGGATCGGGTGGATACGCAAAAACGGTAGCGGAAACGGCGGAGTGAAGCAAGGGATTGCGCGGCAAGCGCAATTGGATTGCGAACATCACTGCTTCATTGACCCGCAGGCCGCGCATCCGCGACAATGGGACTAAGACCCGCCGTGCACAAAGATTCGCGTGATGTCCAAAGCTCCCATTGCGTTCTTCAGCTATTCCCATGACGATGATGAGCAGGATGGAGGGCGTCTCACCCGCATCCGCGAGCGCCTCCAAGGCGAAGTCTCCATGCAATGGGGAGACAAGGTGGAGATCTTCCAGGATCTTGAAATGCATTGGGGTGTGGACTGGGACCAGCGGATCAAGTCTTTCCTCGATGCGACCATCTTCCTGATCCCCGTCGTCACCCCGCGCTATCTCAAGCGCCCGGCGTGTCGCGCGGAATTGGAACGCTTTATCGAACGGGAAACGGCCCTTGGCCGCAACGATCTGATTCTTCCTTTTTATTACCTGAATGCGCGAGCCCTGGAGGTTCCCGAACTCCGCCAGAAGGACCCGCTGGCCGAGGTGCTGGCCAGCCGGCAGCGCGTTGACTGGCGGAGCTTGCGTCATGAACCGGAGACCACTCCGGAGTTCGGCAAGGCGCTTATGCGTGCCGCCGAGCACATCGTGGACGCGCTGCATCGGGACGACATCCCGTCAGCCTCTCCGGCATCCGCTCCGGCGCGGACGCGCGATGTTCCCTCCACGGCCAAGGTTCAATCGAGCGCCAAGGCGGAAAGCGGGAGCCGAGGTGTGTCGCCGAAGGAACCGCCAACGGTTGTCGTGGACTGGATGAAGCGGGGTGATTTCGACACGATCGGCAGCGCCATAGAGGCGGCGGAGCCCGGCACCCGCATTCTGGTGCGGCCCGGTACCTACAGGGAAGGACTCGTCATCGACAAGCCATTGGAAATCCTAGGCGACGGCAAGCGCGAGGATATTGTGGTGGAGGCGAAGGGGAAGAATGCTGTTCTGTTTAAATCAACTATGGGGCGTATTGCCAATTTGACCCTGCGACAGAGGGGAGGAGGCGATTGGTACTGTGTCGATGTGACACAAGGGCGCCTTGATTTGTCGGATTGTGACATTTCCAGCGACAGCCATGCGTGCATCGCCATTCACGATGGTGCCGCCCCTGTTGTCCGGCGGAACCGCATCCACGATGGGAAACAAGGCGGAGTTCTCGTCCATTCGGAAGGGCGTGGGACCATCGAGGACAACGAGATCACCGGAAACGCATACTCGGGGATTGAAATCCAGCAGGGTGCCGATCCTGTTGTCCGGCGGAACCGCATCCATAATGGGAAAAAAGGCGGAGTTATTGTCCATTTGGAAGGACGCGGGACCATCGAGGACAACGAGATCACCGGAAACGCATACTCGGGGATTGAAATCAAGCAGGGTGCCGACCCTGTTGTCCGGCGGAACCGCATCCACGATGGGAAAAAAAGCGGCGTTTTCGTCCATTCGGAAGGACGGGGGACCATCGAGGACAACGAGATCACCCGAAATGGCAATAGCGGCGTTGTTGTGCAAGATTCCGGAAATCCCACGGTTCGGAACAACCGGATTACAAACAACAAGTACTTCGGCGTGTATGTCGAATCCAGCGGTATGGGGACCTTCGAGGGCAACACGCTGGAGGGCAACGGGAAAGGGCCGAAGATTATGCTGGGGGACGCCGATGAGCGCGTCATCTGGTGGGACAATGTGGAGAAATAGCCGGGCAAGCATCGGCGCGTGTCAGGGCCGTCCCTGCCGGCCCAACTCAAAGCTCCTCGGAAGCAAAAAGGGGCCGGGCGACCATCAGCCGCCCGGCCTCTTTCGCGTCAACCAAGAAGAATAAGCCGTTTCGTTGGGCCCCCACCCTAACCCTCCCCCATGCTGCGCACGGGGGAGGGGATTAAGCTCCTTCCCCCGCCGTCAGGTGGGGTATGGTTGGTTTGGGGGCCCGACGCAGCGTTTTACTCGACTCCGGCGGCCATGTAGCCGGGGAGCCACGCCTCGTTGGCCTTGCGGAGGCGGTCGATGGAGATCGCCTCGGGGCCACGGCCGGTCAGGGCGGTGCCGTTGGTCTTGCCGAGCACGGTGACCGGGACGCCGGCCGCCTTGGCCCGCTCCTGCACCGTCGCGGCGTTCTCCGGACGGACGGCCAGGACGTAGCGGGCCTGATCCTCGCCGAACAGGACGCCCGCGTCGGCCCCATCGAGGCCCGACAGGTTGGCGCCGATGCCGCCGGCCATGGCCATCTCGGCCACGGTGACCAGCAGGCCGCCGTCCTGGATGTCGTGGCTGGACACCACCAGACCGTCGCGGATGATCTGGCGGACGAAGTCGCCGTTGCGGCGCTCCACCGTCAGGTCGACCGGCGGCGGCGGGCCGTCCTCGCGGCCGAGGATCTCGCGCAGGTACAGCGACTGGCCGAGGTGGCCCCCCCCAGGAGGTTTAATCTCACCCACGAGGAGGATCGTGTCGCCCTCGTTCCTGAAGGCGATGCCCACGGCCATCATGGCGTCGGGCATGATGCCGACGCCGCCGATGGCGGGGGTCGGCAGGATGGCTTCGCCGTTGGTCTCGTTGTAGAGCGACACGTTGCCCGACACGACCGGGAAGTCCAGCGCGCGGCACGCCTCGCCGATGCCCTGGATGGCGCCGACGAACTGGCCCATGATCCGCGGCTTCTCGGGGTTGCCGAAGTTCATGTTGTCGGTGATGGCCAGCGGCAGGGCGCCGACCGCCGACAGGTTGCGCCACGCCTCGGCCACCGCCTGGGCGCCGCCGCGAACCGGGTCGGCGAGGCAGTAGCGCGGGGTGCAGTCGGTGGTGATCGCCACCGCCTTGGTCTGGCCCGGCAGGCGCACGACCGCCGCGTCGGCCTGACCCGACATGAAGCGGGTGTCGCCGTTGACGAGGCTGTCGTACTGCTCCCAGATCCAGCGCTTGGACGCCTGATCGGGGCAGGAGACCAGCTTTTCCAGGATGTCGCCCAGCGGCTGCGCCGGCAGCTCGCGGACCGAATCCTCAAGCGCGGGCCGCGGCGGGGTCGGCTCCCACGGGCGCTCGTAGACCGGGGCGGCGTTGGACACCGGCGCGATGGGCATGTCGCACCACGTCTCGCCGTGCATCTTGATGACGAGGTTGCCGGTCTCGGTCAGGGTGCCGATGATCGCGAAGTCCAGCTCCCACTTGTCGAAGATCGCGCGGGCGACCTCCTCGCGGCCGGGCTTCAGGATGATCAGCATGCGCTCCTGGCTTTCGGAGAGCATGATCTCGTAGGGCGTCATGCCCTCTTCGCGCATCGGCAGGTTGTCGAGCACCAGCTCGATGCCGAGGCCGCCCTTGCCGGCCATCTCGACCGACGAGGAGGTGAGGCCGGCAGCGCCCATGTCCTGGATGGCGACGATGGCGTCGGTCGCCATCAGCTCCAGGCAGGCTTCGATCAGCAGCTTTTCGGTGAAGGGGTCGCCGACCTGCACGGTCGGGCGCTTCTCCTCCGAATCCTCGGTGAACTCGGCGGACGCCATGGTGGCGCCGTGGATGCCGTCGCGGCCCGTCTTGGAGCCGACATACACCACCGGGTTGCCGACGCCGGCCGCCGCCGAATAGAAGATCTTGTCGGCCTTGGCGACGCCCACGGTCATGGCGTTGACCAGGATGTTGCCGTTGTAGGCCGGGTGGAAGTTGGTCTCGCCGCCCACCGTCGGCACGCCGACGCAGTTGCCGTAGCCGCCGATGCCCGACACCACGCCCGACACCAGATGGCGGGTCTTCGGGTGGTCGGGCGAGCCGAAGCGCAGCGCGTTCATGTTCGCGATGGGCC
>JAEZID010000442.1 GCA_023416195.1 Pseudomonadota bacterium
CCATGCTGCGCGACGGCTGGCTCTACACCGGCGACCTCGCCGTGCGGCGCCCGGACGGGCACATCGTGCTGGTCGGCCGGCGCCGCGACATCATCAAGACCGCGCGCGGCGACCTGCTGGCCCTCGGTGCCGTCGAACGGCTGCTGGAGGAGGACCCCGCCGTGGAGGAGGCCGCCGTCTGCGGCACCCGCGACGAGCGCGGCGACGAACGCCTGACCGCCTTCGTCCGCCTGATCGCCAACACCGACGCCGCCCACGCCATCCCCCGCCTGAAGGCGCTCTTGGCGGAGCGGCTCGGCCCCCGCATCGCCCCGCGCGACCTGCATGTTCTCGCGGACTTCCCGCGCGGCGCCAACGGCAAGGTGTTGAAGCACAAGCTTATGGAGGATTTCCAATCCGATGACGGACGCTGACGCGCATTCTCCGTTTCCGGCCGCGCTCGACCGAATCGAAGCGGCGGTGGACCCACAACAGGTCTTCCTCCAGGGCCAGCAAGCCCTGCGCTACGGCGACCTGTTCGACCGCGTGCGCCGGCTGGCGTCCTTCTTCCGCAGCCGGAATCTCGCCCCCGGCGCCCGCGTGGTGATCGCCAGCCGCGACGACCGGCACGTCATCACCCTGCTGATCGCGATGATCCGCACCGGAGTCGCGGCTGTCGTCGCCGACCCAGCCGCTCCGGCCGACGAGTTGGCGAAGCTCGTCCGCGCCGCCGACGCGGACGGCCTGATGATCGACGCCGGCCACCCCGCCGCCGCCGAGGCCCGCGATGTCCTGCGCAACGGCGGCCTGTTCCTCCCCCTGCATCCGGAGGGGGAGCGGCGGGGCCTGCTCGGCCGCCTGCTGGCGGACAAATCCGGCTATCCCGCCCTGCTGAAGGATCACGCACCGGCCTGCGACCTTCCCGCCACGCTCCCCGGCGACGCGCGCGCCTACATCCTCTTCACCTCCGGCACCACCTCGAACCCGAAAGGGGTGGAGATCACCCACGGCAACCTGTACGCCCACGTCGCCACGCTGAACCGCGTCTATGGCTACGACGCGAACGCCTGCATCCTGAACCAGCTTCCGCTGCACCACACCGACGGACTGGTCGAAGGGCCGATGTGCGCGCTGCTGTCCGGCGGGACGCTGCACCGGCCCGGCCCCTTCTCCATCCAGCAGCTCGGCACGCTGGCCGACTGGATCGCCCGGCACCGCGTCACGCACCTCGTCACCGTGCCCACCATCCTCGCCCTGATCGAGCGGCTGGGCGACGCCGACCGCGCCATGTTCCGCACCGGCGATTTCCGCTTCATCGTCTCCCTGGCCGGCTATCTGGACGAGGGGCTGTGGAGGCGGTTCGAGGACCGTTTCGGCACCCGCATCGTGAACGTCTACGGGCTGACGGAGACGGTCTCGGGCTCCCTCTATGCCGGTCCCGACGACGCCAGCCACCGTTACGGCACCATCGGCAAGCCGGTCGATTGCGAGTGCCGCATCGTGGACGAGGCCGGCAAGGACCTTCCGCCCGGCCAGGTGGGTGAACTGCTGCTGCGCGGCCCCCATGTGATGCCCGGCTATTTCCGCAACCCGGAGGCCACGGCCGAGGCCCTGCGCGACGGCTGGCTGCGCACCGGCGACCTCGCCACCGTGGACGAGGCCGGCTGCTACTCCATCGTCGGGCGCAAGAAGAACGTCATCATCAAGGGCGGCATCAACGTCTATCCAGAAAAGGTCAACGCCGCCCTGAAATCCCATCCGGAGGTGATCGACGCCGCGACCTTCGGGCTTCCCGATCCGGTGTGGGGCGAGACCGTCGCCGCCTGCGTGACGCTCCGCAGTCCCGTCGCCCCCGCCGTCCTGATCGAGCATTGTCGCGGCCTGATCGCGCCGGAGAGCCTCCCCTCCGAGATCCACGTCCTTCCCGAATTCCCGCGCGGCCCTGCCGGCAAGCCCGTGCTGAACGCCTTGAAAAGCCACGTCCTGAAGGTCCGCAGCCAAGCCCCCGCGCCCGACCCGGCGGCGGAGGTCTATGCCATCGCCGCGCGCTGCTTCAAAACCTCCGCCGCCGCACTGTCGCCGGCCTCCTCGCCGGAGAACACTGCCGGTTGGGATTCCTACGCGCACATGGAACTGACCAACGCGCTGGAATGCGCGCTCGGCATCCGGCTGGCGCCGAAGGACATCATGAGCATGGAGTCGCTCGGCGACGTGGAGCGGATCGTGCGGGGCAAGCTGGCGGCGTGAGATCGGGTGACGCGAGATGAAAAGGCATAGGGGACCGCCGCTGACCGTGTGGATGCTCGCCGTGGCGATTCTGGCGCTGCTGATCGCCGCGAGCGTGATCGGCTTCCACCTGTCCGAACGCCCCTTCATCCACTACAACCGCGCCCGCATCGCCGCCGTCGCCGAACAGGCCGCCCGGGATCCCAACGCCACCATCGTCGTCGCCCTTGGCGCCTCCCGCCTGCGGCACGCGACTCTGGACGAGGCCGACATGGCGGCGCTCGGCGCGGAGCGCGGCATCCCCAACCTGCGCCTGCTGCGGATCGTCCACAACTCCGGCCAGTTCGGCGATTTCGCCCCGTTCCTCGACGACCTGCTGGCCCTGCGGCCGAGGCTTGTGCTGCTGGAGATCGACCTTCTGTTCAAGGAACGGCGCACCCTGCCGTTCTATCACTATTATCTGCGCGACACGCTGGACGTGGTGGCGCGCGGCCGCCCCTATCACCGTGACGAGGGCGAGCACCAGTTCGGCAAGCCCTGCGTCCGCCGTGACGAGCCCGCCTGGGACCAGGACCGCGCCCGCCTGGACCGGTTCGCGGCGAACGTGACCCGCGAGATGCGATTCGCGGCGGACTCGCCCGCCTACGACCGTGCCCGCCGCTTCATCGAACGGGCGAAGGCCCAGGGCACGCAGGTGGCGGTCATCCAACTGCGCAGCCGTTCCAACTGGGAGACCCGCCAGCACGGCCCCGGCCGCGACTACCGCCCCGACGCACTGGCCCGCGTCGAGCAGGATCCCGCCATGGCGCTGTGGCGTTTCCCCGCGTCCCTTCAGTCCGACGCCCGCTACTGCGACTACGTCCACCTGACGGAGGAGGGGCGGGATGCCTATTCCGCCTGGCTCATCGACCGCATCGCCGACGCCCTGCACCCCACGCGCAGCGTGGACGCCCGCCCGGAACCGCCGGAAGGTTGAGCCGCCTTATCCCGCCGCCGCCATCAGCCGCTCGTGATGCGCGCGGATGCGCTCGCCCCAATGGGACGTGAAGAAAATCCCCGACCGGTTCTCGAACGCCGTCAGCGCCCGCTCGCGGAAGTCCGGCCCGTCCCGGTGCTCCCGCACGCGCTCGGTGATCTCCGCCCAGTCCCGCACGACGATGGCGCCGCACTCCGCGTAGAGGGGATCGAGCAGGCTGGTCCGGACGATGGGGACGGCCCCGGCTGTCAGCGTCTCCCAGAAGCGCAACGTATCGACGCCCTTGCCGCGCGGGCAGATGACATAGCGGGACCGACCGAGCAGGCTCAGGTAATCGGCATAGCCCAGCCGGTCCGCGCAGCGATGGACCCCGTCCAGCGGAATCCCGTGACGCTCCGGCGAGGTGTCGGACATGGAGGTCAAGAGGATGCCGATCGGCCGCTCGTCCCAGGGCAGGCCGCCCACGGACGCCAGGATCGCCGTCTGGTCGCCGTGCGGCCGTTCCCGCTCCGAAAAGCCGATGGGGACCTGAAGGATTTTTTTCGACCAGAGCGGCAGATTGGGGCCGCTCCACGATATGATCCGCTCGTCCTTCGCCAACCCGGCGAATTCGTCCGGCGTGATGGAACTGACGCCGGTCACCAGCCCGATGGGCGCCTTGATGTGGGGCAGGGCGTTGGCGAAGGCCGAAAGCCCGTCCGTCTTCACGAAGACCAGATCGCCGGGCATCATGGTGTCCACGTTCAGCCGGTCGTGGGAATGGAGCCGGCTGACGCCCTCGCGGCGGTAATAGTCCTCGGGAAGGTCCAGCGCGTGCGCGCACAGCGTCGGCAGGCTGTTGTAGCGCAGCAGGCCGATGTCCTCGGCGATCGGCATGGCGTCGTCTCCCCGCGTCCTTGTTCTCCCATTAGTAGCACGGGCGATCTAAAGGACGATACGGGAGAGAGTTTACACCACCTACCCTATATAATCGGATTCCAGGAGTTCCGCCACTCGCGCGCAGAGCGGATCAAGCACGGCCGGCCACTCGTTATCGGTGCGGTCCATGAAGGCTTTCCACACCCGGTCGCGCTCGGCGGCGACGCCGTCCGGTCCCATCTCGTGGAAGATGTGACGCAGGTTCGCCCGGTTCGCCTCCATCCGCGCCGGGTCGTAGGACCAGCAAAAGCGCTCGTTCCCCGCCCCGTCCCACCAGTCGTCGTGTCCGTAGATCAGGTGGCCGGACAGCAGATACTCGATCATGTTGATCGGGCCGGTCTCGTTGAAGGAGGTGTTGGCGACGATCAGGAAATGCTGGCGCAGGAAGGCCAGCAGGTCCGCTCGGTCCTTGGCGATGTGGGGCGCCACGCTGAAGTCGGTGTTCTCCTGCAACCCCAGATCCCGCAGCGCGGCGATCAACTCGGCCGAGTTCTTGCGCGGCCCGCCATGGTAGACCAGCATCCGCACCTTGGGCGGCGTCGGGAACTGCCCGTAGAGGCGCGAGAATTCCGGCTTGTCGATGGGGTGCGGGTGCACCGACAGGTGCCGGGTGCCCGCCGCCAGATGGTCGTAGCAGTCGGCCACCAGCGGGTCGCGCGCCTGGAGGCGCCGAATCGCCACGTCGTTGCTCAGCACCACCAGCGCGAACTGGTTCTCCAGCCAGCGGTAGGTTTCCGATACCGAGTCCAGCGGCGCGTTCAGCCCGTAGCGCCGGAACGCCCCGAACCGCCACTTGTCCACGTCGAAGTTGGAATTCTCCACGACGACGGAGCGTTTCCACTCCTTCAGCACCGGGTGCGGCAGGAAGGAGACGAGCACGTCGCGTCCCTTCGGCTCCAGCGGCGCGTCCCACGGAACGAAGACCGCCCGCCCCCCGAACCGTTTGGCCAGCGCGCCGAAGACGAAATGGCTGAGCTGCGCGTGCCAGTGGCGCGTCGCCGGATAACGGTCCGGCGCCATGGGGAAGGAGACGTAAATCGTCGGATCGGTCACGGACGGCTTCCTTTTGCCAGCAGCGCGGCGATGGCCCGTGCGGCCTCGTCCGGGTCGATCGCCGCGATGCAGTGCGGCTCCCCCGCCGAACAGGACGTGGTGCAGGGCGGCACCGCCGTCTTCGGCCGCAGCACCAGAGCGCGGTCGCTCCATGGCCGGAATCGCTCCGGCGCGTGATAATGGTTCGGGTCTCCGCCCTCCGGATGGCAGGAGAAGACGGCGACCGGCACGCCCACGGCGGTCGCCATGTGCGCGGGTGCGGAGTCCATGGCGATCAGCCCCTCGGCCCGCCCGATCACCGCCGCCGCCGTGCGCAGGCCCGTCCGCCCGGTCAGGTCGATCACCCGCCCCGGCAGTGCGGCTTCCAGCACCGCCGCCGCCGTCCGCTCCGCCCCGGTGCCGAGCACGACCACCCGCCGCTCTCCGCCCACCGTCGCGACGACCTCGGCCAGCCGCTCCGCCGGATAGACGCGCCGCACGCTGGCCGCCCCCGGCGCCACGGCCAGGAACGGCCCCGCCGCCCCGACCAGCCGCGCCGCCTCCGCCCGGTCCTCGTCCGTCAGATACAGCTCCACCGCCGTGCCGTCCGGTTGCCCGCCGACGAACTCCAGCAGCGAGAGTGCCTGTTCCACCTCATGCCGTCCCGGCGGCGGGGCCAGAACATGGCTGTAGGCGCGGTCGAAGCCGGCGTTGCCCTCCGCCTTCCAGGGCGTGACCGTTTCCGAGAAGCCCACGACGACCCGGCCCCGGCTGTTGGCGGCGAAGGTCGTCGCCCCGTGCCGGTCGAAGTCGTAGCGCGGCACCACCGTCAGGTCGAACCCGGCGCGGTACGCCTCGGCGAAGACCGCCAGCCCGCCCGGCGACACGGCGCGGAAATCGATGCCGCCGCCCTCCTTCGGGATCGGGGCGACCACCGCGTCCACATGGGGGCAGGGGGCCGCCAGATCCCCGACCTCCGGCCGCACGGCCAGCACGATCCGCGCCCCCGGCGCGCTCGCCCGCAGGCCGCGCAGGAACGGCGTGCCGAGGATGAAGTCCCCCGCCTCGTCCAGCTTGATGACCAGGATGCGCTGCGCCTTGGCAACGTCGAACACCGGCGTCGTCATGCGGGGTCTCCAACGTCAATCGCCGCCGGCGGCAATCCGGCGCACCAGCGCCGCCACGCCGCCTGGTAGCCGGTCTCGACCGCCGCCGCGTAGCGCGCCTCGTCCATCAGAGCCGAACGCGCCATGCGCTCGCGCAGGCCCTCGCGCTGCCGCGCCAGGAAGGCCGGATTGGTGGCCAGCCGCACCGCCAGCGCCACATACTCATCCTCGTCGGCGGCGATCATCTCGGTCAGCCCCACCGCTCCGATCAGCGAGGCGCCCCAGCGCGAGATCATCGCCTCGCCCGGAAGGTTCAGCACCGGCACGCCCATCCACAGCGCGTCGCACATGGTCGTGCCGCCGTTGGCGAACACCGGATCCAGCGCGCAGTCGATCCGCACGTAATCCTCGTACGGGTCCGGCGTCGGCCCGCGCAGCACCAGCCGTTCCTCCCCGATTCCGTGCCGCGCGAAGGCTTCCAGCATCCGCTTGCCCACGCCGCTGGCGGTCAACCCGCGCCATTTCAGCATCAGCCGCGCGTCCGGCACCGCCGCCAGCACCCGCGACCACAGCGCGAAGGTGGAGGCGTTCAGCTTCGTGATGTTGTTGAAGGAGCCGAAGGTGAACACCCCCTCCGTCTCCACTGGCGGCCGGGCCGGCGGCACCACCGCCGATTCCGCCGGCCGGTAGCACAGCACGCTTCCCGGCAGCCGGATCAGCTTTTCCGTGTGCCGCGCGTCCGCCGAGGGCGGCGCGAAGCGCGGGTCGGCGAACTGGTAGTCCATGGCCGACAGCCCCGTCGTGTTGGGGTAGAGCGGAATGCTGACCTGCACCGGCGCCGCCCGGCGGGCGAACAGAGGCATCCGGTTGCGCGACATGTGCCCGTCGCAGTCCACCAGAATGTCGATCCCGTCCGCGCGGATCACCCGCTCCAACTCGTCGTCGTGCAGCCCGGCGCAGTCGCGCCAGCCGTCCGCCACCGCCATGAACCGTTCCGTCGCCGCATCCCTGCGCCGGTCGTTGTAGTAACAGACGACCTCGACCCGCCCCCGGTCGTGATGGCTGAGCAGCGGCAGCAGGAAATGGTAGCCGGGGCCGGGGTAGCGCTGGAAATCCGGCGACACGTAGCCGACCCGCAGCCGCCGCTCCGGATCGCGCGACACCCCGTCGAACCGGGCTTCCGCCGCCGGCCTCGGAAGCGCGAACTGCTCGAACCGGCGGTGCTCCCCGAACACCGCGTCCAGGTCGGCGTCTTCGGTGAAGCACAGGCAGAACAGCAGGTTGGACCGCACCTCGGCGTTGCCCGGCGCCCGCTCCAGCGCCGCGCGGAAGGCCGCCACCGCCTCGGCGTGCCGGCCCACCGACATCAGCGCCACGCCCAGGTTGGAGCGCGCCAGCGCCTCGTGCTCCGCGGCGCCCAGCGCCAGCGCGCGGCTCAGCACCGCGATGGCCTCTTCGAACGCGCTGCCGTCCAGCAGCGCCGTGCCGATGTTGGTCCAGCCCTGCGCGCCGTCCGGCCGCAAGGCCACCGCCCGCCGGTGCCAGTCCAGCGCCTCCGCCATCCGCTTCAGCCCGTGCAGCACCGACCCGGCGTTGGCCGCCATGTCGGCATCATCCGACGCCACCCGCGCCGCCCGCACGGCCAGCCGGACCGCCTCGTCCCCGCGCGCCCCGCTCCCCAGCGC
>JAEZID010000447.1 GCA_023416195.1 Pseudomonadota bacterium
GCCGAAGGCGCCGCGCTGGAACAGAACGGCGACGATCGGCTCGCCCGCCACGCCCAGCGCCACCGCGGCGGGCAGGCCCATCAGCAGGCTGAACTCCAGCGCGCGGCTGAGGTAATGGCGCACCATCCGCTCGTCACCCGCCGCCGCGTAACGGGCCAGGACGGGCAGCAGGGCGGTGCCGATGGCGATGCCGATGATGCCCAGCGGCATCTGGTTCAGCCGGTCGGCGTAATAGAGGAAGGACACCGCCCCCGAGGGCAGCAGCGAGGCCAGCACCACGTTCAGGAACAGGTTGATCTGCATGACCCCGGCGCCGATCGCCCCCGGCCCGACCAGCCGGAACAGGCGCCTCATGCCCTCGGTCAGGCGCGGCCGGTGCAGGCGCAGCGTCACGCCCGCCGCGCGGCAGGCCCAGGCCATCCACGCCAGTTGGACGACGCCGGACAGCGTAACCGCCGCGGCCATGGCCCGTCCGGGCTCCAGCCCCGCCCGCGGGCCGCCCAGCAGGGCGGCGATCAGCGTCAGGTTGAAGGCCACCGGCGCCGCCGCGAAGGGACCGAAACGGTCCAGCGCGTTCAGGATGCCGCCGAACAGCGCCACCAGGGACACCAGCATCAGATAGGGAAAGGTCAGCCGCGCCATGTCCACGGCAAGGCCGAACTTCGCCGGCTCGTCCGCGAAGCCGGGGGCGAGGCCGTGCATCAGCCAGGGCATGGCCGCGATCGCCAGGACGGTGAAGGGCACCAGCACGGCCAGCAGCACCGCCATGGCCTGCTCGGCGAAGGCGATCGCGGCAGCGCGCCCGTTGCGCTGAAGCTCCGCCGCGAACAGCGGCACGAAGGCGACGCCGAAGGCGCCCTCGGCGAACAGGCGGCGGAAGAAGTTGGGCAGCTTCAGCGCCACGAAGAAGGCGTCCGCCACCGGCCCGGCGCCGAGCACGGCGGCGGTCAGGATGTCGCGGGCGAAGCCGGCGAGACGGCTCAACAGGGTCAGGCTGCCGACGGTGGCGATGGCGCGGGCGAAACTCATCGGGCGGCGTATACGCGCCTGTGGCGCCGCTGGGAAGAGTGTCGAAAGGACGTGCAAGAATCGTTTGGCACCAATCCAATCGGGCAAGTGGCGCCGGCGGGCATATCCATTGCGTGGATTTTTCTAATATTGCATGCTGCGCACCCGGCAGCGGTCGAGGACGGATGTGGGAAAAAGCTCGGGCTTGTCGCGAGGCGTGGACGCTTGGCTGATCCTTCCCGGCGTGGCGGTGGCGATGGGCATCGCGGCGCTCTGGTGGAATCTGTCCGACCGCATGGAGCGGGAGGAGCGTTTCCTCGAAGCGAACACCATCCAGAGCACCGCCGTCATGGCGCAGCTGGTGGAAGAGCACGCGGTGGCCACCTTCCGCCGGCTGGACGATCTGCTGCTCGACATCGGCGCCCATGTGGAGCGGGGCATTCCGGTGCTGGTCCCGGCCCGGCGGTCGTTCGAGGAAGGGCTTGCCGCCGCCATCCGGGTCTATGACGCGAACGAGGTGCTGACGATGGCCCTGGGGCGGGCCACCGCCCGCAACCGAACCGTCGAGCGCGACGATTTCCGGCTGCACCGGACGGAAAGCCACAAGGCCGGAGTGCGCGACGGCTTCGTCATCGGCCTGCCCTTCGTCAGCCCCGGCACGCGCGACGTCTTCATCCCGGTGTCGCGGCGCCTGAACGGCGCGGAGGGGGACTTTCTCGGCGTCGCCGTCGCCGACGTCCCGGTCGAGACCTTTGCCCATTTCTACGCCGGTCTTGACCTGCCGCCCAACAGTTCGGTGACCCTGACCCGCGCGGACGGTCCGGTTCTGGCGCGGCACGCGTTGCAGGAGCGGATGATCGGCCGCAGCTACACGACCTCCCCGAACTGGCCGGTGGTGTCCGCGTCACCCATCGGGCATTACCGCGGGACCAGCTCGGTCGACGGGATCGAGCGTCTGTTCTCCTACCGGACCGCCGGCACCTATCCGGTGATCACCGTGGTGGGCGCCTCGACCGACACGATCTTCGGACCCCGGCGGCAGCACTCGCGCGTATACTTCTCCTGGGCCGCCGGCACGACCCTGGTGATCGTGCTTTTCACCACCGCCTTCCTGGTCGAGTTGCAGCGGCGGCGCACCCGCGACCGCGCCCTGCGCATCCGTGACCGCGCCATGGCGTGGAGCGGCGACGGCATCCTGATCGCCGACGCCGTCCGGCCGGGCATGCCGGTCGTCTACGCCAACCCGTCCTTCGAACGGCTGATGGGCCTGTCGTCGGACGAGGTCATGGGGCAGGACGTGCTGCGCATTCTGGAAGGCCCGATGCCCGACCCGGCGATCTTCCACCCCTTGCGCGAAGCCATCAAGGAGGCCCGCGAGGCCCGCGTGGAATTCCTGCGCCCCCGCCGCGACCGCGATCCCCGGAACATGCTGGGAAAGAGCGGGGCGTCGTGGCTGGAACTGGGCGCTTCGCCCGTGCGGGACGAGGCCGGGCGGCTGGTCAGCGTGATCGCTATCGTCCGCGACATCTCCGTCCACAAGAACGCCGAGGCGGCGCTGGCCGAGGCGCGCGGCGAGGCGGAGCGGGCCAACGTCGCCAAATCCAAGTTCCTGGCCGCCGCCAGCCACGACCTGCGCCAGCCGGTGCAGTCGCTGATGCTGCTGATGGAGGTGCTGTCGGGGCGCGCCAAGGACGACGCCACGCGCAAGGTGCTGGGCACCATGGACCGGGCGCTGAGCGCCCTGAAGATGCTTTTGGACGGGCTTCTGGACGTTTCCCGTCTGGACGCCGGGGCGGTGCAGCCTGCGCCGGCCGTCTTTCCCGTTTCGGAGCTGCTGGAGCGCGTCGCCGCCGCCAGCCGGCCCGTGGCGGTGCGCAAGGGCCTGATCCTGCACATCGTGCCGAGCCGGGCGCATGTCACCAGCGACCCGATGCTGCTGGGCCGCATCCTGCAAAATCTGGTCGAGAACGCGCTGCGCTACACCGATACGGGGCGCATCCTGGTCGGCTGCCGGCGGCGCGGCGCCCATCTGCGGATCGAGGTGTGGGACACCGGCATCGGCATCCCGCCCGACCGCCAGGAAGACATCTTTCAGGAGTTCGTGCAGGTCGGCAACGCCAGCCGCGACCGCGACCAGGGCATGGGCCTGGGGCTGGCGGTGGTGCGCCGGCTGGCGGAAATGCTGGGGCATCGCGTGTCGCTGCGCTCCGAACCCGGCCGGGGATCGGTCTTCGCGGTGGAGATCCCGCTGGCCGAAGCCCCCGCCCCGGCCGAACCGGCCGTGCAGCACGACGACGCGCGCCGGGCCACCGTTCTGGTGGTCGAGGATGACGTGATCGTGCGAGAGGGGCTGCGGCTGATGCTGGCCGAGCGGGGGCATCGGGTGCTGGCCGCGGCGTCCCGCGCGGAGGCGCTGGCCCTGCTGGGCGAGTGCGCGGTTCCGGACGTGATCGTCGCCGATTATCGCCTGCGCGACGGGGAGACCGGCACGGAGGTCATCCGCGAGGTGCGGCGCCGGCTGGGCCGCACGCTGCCCGGCATTCTGGTGACCGGCGACACCGCCCCGGAACGGCTGGCCGAGGGGGAGGCCGGCAACTTCCGCGTCCTGCACAAGCCGGTCGTCGCCCAGGAGCTGCACCGCGCCATCGCGGACGCGCTGGACCGGATGGAGCGGCAGCCGGCCTTCGCCTGACTCTCCTGCCATGCGCCAAACGGTCGGCAGCTCCGAGACGTTTCGCCTTGCATGCGACAGAAACGTTTGATGGTGTGCC
>JAEZID010000449.1 GCA_023416195.1 Pseudomonadota bacterium
AGGTGCGCCGACACGACGAACGGCAGCGGCCCGCCCCCGGCGAGCCGCCGATTCGTCTTGGCCTGACGGCGAGCCGCAAGGTCGGAAACGCGGTGGTGCGCAATCGCGCCCGCCGCCGTTTGCGCGAAGCGGCCCGCCAGATCCTGCCCGCCCATGCCGCCCCCGGTCACGATTTCGTGCTGGTGGCACGCGCCGACACGGCCGAAAGGCCGTGGGCGGAGCTTTTGGGCGACCTGTCCGCGGCGCTGAAGCGTCTCGGCCTGTGGCGCGACGCGTCACGGAACGATACGACCACATCGGACGTCGCCAAGAATGGGGAGGCCGGCGCATGAGCCCGCTTGCCCATTTTTTGCGTGTCCTGGTCAAGGGCTATCAATGGACTCTGTCGCCTTTCGTCGGGTGGCACTGCCGATTTCAGCCTACCTGTTCCAACTACGCGCTTGAGGCGCTATCTAAGCACGGGGCGATCCGGGGCAGCTGGCTGACCATCCGGAGGCTCTCGCGTTGCCATCCCTGGGGCGGATGGGGTTACGACCCCGTTCCCGAACCGGGGACGGCCGCCCGTTGCGTGCACGGGCCGGCCGGCGCGGCGCACCACCACGAACCCTGAGGGCGGCGACCAACCGCCCTTTTGTGCAGGCCCACGGCAACCGGGATGCCATGACCGACCAACGCAACCTCATCCTCGCGATCGCGCTGTCGATCGCCATCCTTCTGGGCTTCCAGTATTTCTACGAGGGGCCGCGTGTGCAGCAGCAGAAGCAGGCTGCGCAGCAGGCCGCCCAGACGGAACAGCTGGTCGCGCCGACTCCCGGCGTTCCGGGCGCCATCCCCGGCGCCCCGGCGCCGGAGGCGCCCAAGGACCGCGCGGCGCTGATCGCCGAGCAGTTGGCCGCCGGAACGCGCGTCAAGATCGACTCGCCCTCCGTGCATGGCTCGGTCAATCTGATCGGCGGGCGAATCGACGACCTGACGCTGGCCACCTACCACGTCGAGGCCAACCCGCAGAGCCCGGAGGTCGTGCTGCTGGCCCCGGCCGGCACGCAGAACGCCTATTACGCCGAGTTCGGCTGGGTGCCGGAGGACCGCTCGCAGCCGGTTCCCGACGCCAACACCCGCTGGACCGCCAGCGCCCCGACGCTGTCGCCCGACAAGCCGGTCGTCCTGACCTGGGACAACGGCAAGGGCCTGGTGTTCGAGCGCACCGTCGCCGTGGACAAGGACTACATGTTCACGGTCACGCAGAAGGTGCGCAACACGGGCTCGACCCCCGTGCGCCTGCTGCCCTACAGCCTCGTCTCGCGCAGCGGCACGCCGCCCACCTCGGGCTACTACATCCTGCATGAGGGTCCGCTGGGCGTCTTCGACCGCACGCTGACCGAAGAGAACTACGACGACGTCCGGAAGGCCGGGACCATCACCAAGGAGACGACCGGCGGCTGGATCGGCATCACCGACAAGTACTGGCTGGTCTCGCTGATCCCGGACCAGAAGGAGAAGGTCGCCGCCCGCTTCGTCTACAGCGCGCCCGGCAACACCGACCGCTATCAGGTCGACACGATGGGCCAGGCGGTCGAGGTCGCCCCCGGCGCCACCATCGAGCAGACGAACCGCCTGTTCGCCGGCGCCAAGCGGCTGGAACTGCTGGACGCCTATTCCAGCGCGCTGAACATCCCGCTGTTCGACCGCGCCATCGACTTCGGCTGGTTCTGGTTCTTCACGATCCCGTTCTTCCACGCTCTGAACTTCCTGGGTCACCTGTTCGGCAACTTCGGCATCGCGATCCTGGTGCTGACGGTCGGCGTGAAGCTGGCCTTCTTCCCGCTGGCCAACAAGTCGTATCACGCGATGGCCAAGATGAAGAAGCTGCAGCCCCAGATGGTGGCCCTGCGCGAGCGCTTCGGCGACGACAAGGTTCGCATGAACCAGGAGCTGATGGCGATGTACAAGCGCGAGAAGGTCTCCCCTGTCTCGGGCTGCTTGCCGATCCTCATCCAGATCCCGGTGTTCTTCGCGCTGTACAAGGTGCTGTTCGTGACCATCGAAATGCGGCACGCGCCGTTCTTCGGCTGGATCCACGACCTGTCGGCCCCCGATCCCACCACCATCTTCAACCTGTTCGGCCTGATCCCCTGGAACCCGCCGGCCATGCTGATGCTGGGCGCGTGGCCCATCATCATGGGCATCACCATGTACCTGCAGCAGAAGCTGAACCCGGCCCCGCCCGACCCGGTGCAGCAGAAGGTGTTCCAGTTCCTGCCCGTCATCTTCACCTTCATGCTCGCCAGCTTCCCGGCGGGTCTGGTGATCTACTGGGCCTGGAACAACCTGCTGTCGGTGGCCCAGCAGTGGATCATCATGCGGCAGGAAGGGGTCAAGGTGACCTGATCCCGACCGTCATGGTCTGAACAGGTTCGGACCTTGAGAGCATTGACCGCCGGTAAACGATTCCCTTGACGGGCGTTTACCGGCGGTTATGTTTTTGGGATGTACGAGCTGTCGATCAAAAAGGCGGCGGCAAAGGCCATCGCCCGCCAACCCGCCGCGATCCGGACGCAAATGGTTGCCGATCTGGACGCATTGGCGAAAGACCCGGACGATCCGACACTCGATACCGAACCGGTCGCCGGAACCGAGTACCGGCGGCTGAAGTTCCGGAGTCCGGCTCGGGACTTTCGCGCCATCTACACGCGCGACGACGGGATTCGGATCGTCAGCGTCAAGGCGGTCGAACCGCGTGGTCAGGCCTACGATGTGAGGAGATTGCAACGATGAGCGCACAGTTCATCACCGGCAAGGACGGGAAGGCCGAATACGCCATCGTCCCCATTTCCGAATACGAGGCCTTGTGCGCCCGGGCGATGGACCAGGACGACCTGCGCGCCGCGCACGACGCCGAGGACGACGAGGAGCTTCCCTGGGACATGGCGAAGCGCCTGATCGCGGGCGAGAACCCGGTGCGGGTCTGGCGCGAGTTCCGGGACCTGACGCAGGCCGAACTGGCCGAGGCGGTCGGAAACACCGCCAGCTACATCTCGCAAATCGAGGCGGGCCGCAAAAGCCCGACCATCGACGTTTATCGTGCCCTGGCCGCGGCGTTGCGCGTCACGGTCGACGATCTTCTTCCGTAAGTGAAAGCCTTTCCATGACCACCTCCAACAGCACCAGCCTGACCTCCGGATTCAACGAGGAGGCCCTGGAAGCGGGGCGGCTTCTGTTCGCGAAGGAATGCGACTTCGTGTGGGGCGCCCAGACGCTCGACCAGATCCCGGAAGCCGACCTGCCGGAGATCGCCTTCGCCGGGCGTTCCAACGTCGGCAAGTCCAGCCTCGTCAACGCGCTGACCGGGCGCAAGACGCTGGCCCGCACCTCCAACACGCCGGGGCGCACGCAGCAGCTCAACTTCTTCAACCTGGGCGGCCGGCTGAAGCTGGTGGACATGCCGGGCTACGGCTACGCCAAGGAGTCGAAAGAGAAGGTCGAAGCGTGGAACGACATGGTCCGGCGCTTCCTGAAGGGCCGCGTGACGCTGCGCCGGGCGCTGGTGCTGATCGATTCGCGCCATGGGCTGAAGCCGAACGACGACGAGATCATGAAGATGCTCGATCAGGCCGCCGTGCCCTATGTCGTGGTGCTGACCAAGGCCGACAAGGTGAAGGCCGCGGCGCTGGACGCGGTGGTGAAGAGCACCCAGGCCGGCCTGAAGAAGCACCCCGCCGCCTTCCCGGAGGTGCACGTCACCAGCTCCGAAAAGGGCATGGGCATCGCCGAGCTGCGCGCCAGCCTCGCCCAGCTGGCCGAAATGGGCTGAGGCGGTGCCGTTCGAGCTGACGCCGGCTCTGCTGTTCCTGATCCAGGCCATCCTGCTGATCGCCGGGCCGTTCCTGCTGTGGCGGCTGACCGGGCTGAAGCATGTGGCCCCCATGGTGGTCATCCAGATCCTGTTCGGGATCGCGCTCGGCCCCTCGCTGCTGGGGCAGGTGGCGCCGGAGGTCTGGGGGGCGCTGTTCGCCAAGGCGTCGCTGGCGCCGCTGTCCGGGCTGGCGCTGCTGGCCGTGGTGTTCTTCGCCTTCCTGACCGGGCTGCATCTGGATCTGACGGAGTTCCGGGGGCGCGGGCGCGCCTTCATCGGCGTCAGCCTGTCCAGCATGGTCGTGCCGACGCTGATGGGCGGCGCGCTCGGCTGGTGGATCGCGGGCGCCTTCCCGGAGATGGCCGGGCCGAAGGCGGACCCGCTGCTGTTCGCGGCGGGCTTCGGCATCTGCGTCGGCGTCACCGCCCTGCCGGTGCTGGGCGCCATCCTGCGCGAGATGGGGCTGATCGAGCGGCGGGTCGGGCGGCTGGCGCTGGGCTACGCGGCGGTCAACGACGCGCTTTTGTGGATCCTCATCACCGCCGTGCTGGCCTGGGCGGCGGGGGGGAGCGGCGGCTTCGCCGGGGTGGCGCAGGTCGCCATCCTGGGCTTCGCCTATCTGGGGGCCACGGAGCTGTTCGCCCGGCCGGTCCTGACCCGGCTGATGGACCGCATCGCCCCGGACGGCGAGGTCGGGGACATGGCCGTGGTCGTCACCTGCGCGGCGCTGCTGGGCTCGGCCGCCATGACGGAGCTGATCGGGCTGCACTACATCCTGGGCGCCTTCGTGGCGGGCACGGTCATGCCGCGCCGGCTGGCCGCCGCCATCCTGGACCGGCTGGAGCATTTCGCCACGCTGATCCTGCTGCCCTTCTTCTTCACGCTGACCGGGCTGAAGGTCGATCTGGATCTGGCGGCCTCGGCGCAGTGGTGGGTGTTCGCGCTGGCGACGGTGACGACGCTGGCGGGGAAGATCCTGGGCACCGCCCTGCCCGCCCGCTGGACCGGCGAAAGCCCGGCCGACGCGTGGCGGCTGGGCACGCTGATGTCCTGCAAGGGGCTGATGGAGGTCATCGTGCTGACCATCCTGCTGGAAGCGGGCCTGCTGTCGGTCGCCTGCTTCTCCGCCATGGTGCTGATGGCCGTGGTGGCGACCGCGCTGACCCAGCCGATGACGCTGCTGGCGGAGCGGCTGGCGGTCGCGCGCGGCGGGGCGCCGGCGGCGCGGTGAAAGAATTGATGCTCCGGCTCAAAACGGCTTGCGGACGTTCTCGGTGACGACCGGGTCGGCGCCGGGGCCTTCGGGCCGGCCCTTGTTGCCCTCGCGGGCCTTTTCCTTCAGCGCCTTGTTCGCCTCGGTCACCTCCTGGCGGTCGGGCGCGTTGTAGAGGTCTTCGGCCTTCCTCGCGTTCTCCTTCAACTCCTCCCGGTGGGCCTCGGTGAAGGGGTTGCGCGGCTCGGGCATCCTGCGGTCGGTCATGTCGAGTCCTTGTCGTGGCTCCGCACAGGCCAACCGCCGGGGGCGGACGGGGTTCCACCCGAAAAAACCCCTCTAGGCACCCCCGGAGCTTTCCGTTAAAGAGTCCGCCGATGTCCACCCCGACGAACGGCTCTCCCGTGCAGAACACGACCCGCGACGAGTGGCTTGCCAAGGCCCGCACCCTGTCCGAAGCCCTGCCCTACATGCGCCGCTACGCCGGGCGCACCTTCGTCATCAAGTACGGCGGCCACGCCATGGGTGACGACAGCCTGGCGGAACTGTTCGCCCGCGACATCGTTCTGCTGAAGCAGGTCGGCATCAACCCCGTGGTCGTGCACGGAGGCGGCCCACAGATCGGGCAGATGCTGGACCGGCTGAAGATCAAGTCGAGCTTCATCGACGGCCTGCGCGTCACCGACAAGGAGACGGTCGAGGTGGTCGAGATGGTGCTGGCCGGTTCCATCAACAAGCAGATCGTCGCCGCCATCAACCGGGCGGGCGGGCGCGCCGTCGGCCTGTCGGGCAAGGACGGCAACCTGATCACCGCGCGCAAGATGCGCCGCACCCAGCGCGACCCCGACAGCAACATCGAGAAGCTGCTGGACCTGGGCTTCGTGGGCGAGCCGTATCAGGTCAACCCGCAGATCCTCGATTCGCTGGCCCAGGCGGACATCATCCCCGTGATCGCCCCCATCGGCTTCGACGTGCAGGGCGACACCTACAACATCAACGCCGACACCGCCGCCGGGGCCGTCGCCTCGGCGCTGGGCGCGACGCGCTTCTTCCTGCTGACGGACGTGGCGGGCGTGCTCGACAAGGACAAGCAGCTGATCGAGAAGATGTCGCTGGATCAGGCGCGCGCGGCGATCGCCGACGGCACCGCGTCCGGCGGCATGATCCCGAAGATCGAGACCTGCATCGACGCCGTGGAGAAGGGCGTGGACGCCGCCGTCATCCTGGACGGCCGGGTGCCGCACGCCCTGCTGCTGGAGATCTTCACGGAGGGCGGGGCCGGCACGCTGATCGGCCGCGAGTAACGTTGGGAGGGGACGAGTCATGTCCGACGTCCGCAAGGAACTGCTGCGCCAGATGCAGGCCATCCGCGAAAGGATGGACCCGAAGCTGCTGGAGCGGGCCAAGCTGTCGGTCTTCGGCAAGGTCCCCTACGACCGCGACAACGCCAAGGAGGCGGTCGGGCGCTTCCTGGACGCCAAGGACGACGGCGGCGCCTTCCGCCGCAAGCTCGAAGCCGAGCTGCGCAAGGAAGGCGCCTCCCTCGACCTGGAGGACGAGGCCAAGGGCGAACCGCCGGCCAAGCCGGCCCACCCTCTGAAGCCGCGCCGCATCGGGCGCATCATCTAAAGACGCATCGTCTAGACACGCTCCGCCAGGGGGAACCCATGCTGCACGTCTTCGCCAACGACGGCGGCACGCTGCGCTGGGCCAAGGACGCCGATGGCGGCACCGGGCCGTTGCCGGACAGCGTCGTCTGGCTCGATCTGCTGAACCCCACGCCCGACGAGCTGGCCCGCGCCGAGGCGCTGATGGGCGTCAAGCTGCCGACCCGCGAGCAGATGGTCGAGATCGAGGAGTCGAGCCGGCTGCGCATCACGCCGAACGCCGTGCACATGACCGTCATGGCCCTGGTCTGGGCCGACACCGACCAGCCGCGCATCACCCCGGTCAGCTTCGTGCTGGCAGGCGGGCGGCTCGCCACCATCCACCACATCGACCCGCAGCCCTTCCTGGCCTTCCGCCGCCGGGTGACGCGCCACGGCTTTCAGGCCGCTCATAAGGGCGCCACGGGCGAGGCGGTGCTGGGCGCGCTGGTGGAGGGCGTGGTGGAACGCACGGCCGGCGTGCTGCGCCGCGTCGGCCTTGAGCTGGACGCCATGGGCAGCCGCGCCTTCCGGGGCCGCGCCCTGCCCAGACGGGGCGAGAACCGCGACGACACCCGCACACTGAAGCGCATCGGACACACCGGCCATCTGATCGGCAAGGCGAACGTCAGCCTGGCGAGCCTGGAGCGCATGCTGACCTTCCTGGCGCGCGGCGAGGGCTGGACGGCGGCCAAGCCGACCCGGCGCTGGGCACGCGCGGCCTTGCAGGACGTGAGCGGGCTGAACCAGTACGCGCGCTTCCTGGCGGGCAAGGTCAGTCTGCTGCTGGACACCACGCTGGGCCAGATCAACGTGGAGCAGAACGAGATCGTGAAGATCGTCTCGATCCTGACAGTTTCGCTGTTCCCGCCGACGCTGGTCGCCAGCGTCTACGGCATGAACTTCGCCCGCATGCCGGAAAAGGCGTGGGTGTGGGGCTACCCGACGGCGATCCTTCTGATGCTGCTCTCGGCCATCCTGCCGATGCTGTACTTCAAGACGCGGCGCTGGCTGTAGCGCCCTACCCTTCCGCGCGAACCCCGGCCAGCTTCTCGCGGGTCTCGGTGAACTGGCCGCGCAGCTCGATCCCCTCCTTCAGGAGCTTCGCCACCGCGAAGACGAACAGGCCGTGGGCGGTGGACACCTCCATCCCGACCACCTCCTCGATGGCCGTGTCGAACAGCTCCAGCACCGCCGTGAACAGAAGGAAGGCGGAAATGGCGAACTGGGCGAAGCAGGGCCAGCGGGACGGGTTCATGGGGATGGCTCCGGACGGCGAACGCGCGAAGAATAACCACTCAGCACCACAACCACAACATGGACGCCCGTGACATCCATGCCTTTCCGGCCACTCGTTACGATGCCTTTGCATCCTCAGCGCGACGTCTGGCCTTCCCGCAAGCCGGAATGCATGATGGTCCTTCAACGTCCATTGGCACACCGGGAACGATCCGCATGCTCGAAACGATAAAGAACCGCCGCGACGACCTGAAGGAAGAGTTGGTTCGGGCACAGGCCCGCCTGAACGAGTTGGAGAGGGCCGCAGCGTCGCTGCGCGAGACGATGCTGCGGATTAGCGGGGCAATCCAGACCCTGGAAGAACTCATCGCCGAGGACGAAAAGAGTCCGGCGGACTGAGTTCGCCGCGCAAGCGCCGGCTATGCGATGGCCAGCAGGACGGCCCAGCCTAGAACGACCAGATTGACGGTCAGGGTCATCGCCATGCCCGGCGCGCGAAAATAGGGGTGCACGAGGTAGCCGGCCCAGAACAGCAGCCGGCCCAGCACGAACAGCGCGGTCGCCAGAACCGGCACGCCGAGGCTGGGCAGCGGCATCTGCGCGACCAGGGCGGCCAGCGCCGGGATGAAGATCAGCGCCTGTTCCACCGTGTTGGTCAGCACGCGCTGGCTGACGCGGTAGAGCCGAGATTCCGGGTCGTCGATGGGGTTCAGCGCGACCGAGCGCGCGCGGGCGACGAGAACGCCGCAGACCGTGGCGAACAGGACGAGCGCCGGCCAGACCGCCAGACGCGCCCAGAAGGCCATGCGCGCGCCGGGGTCGGAGGACATCCCGACCGGCGGCGCGAACAGGGACCCGAGAAACCACAAGGCCAGGAGCGTGACGGCAACGGCGGCGAGGTTGACGGTGGCCGCCAGACGCAAGAGACGGGACTTGTCCTTGGTGACGGCGGCCATGCGTCTTCCCTTTCCAGGCTCTTAGCCGAGCCCCTTCTGTCCCATCTCCAGGAATTTCTGGCGGCGCTGGGCGCGGATCGCCACGCTGTCCAGGCCGTCCAGTTCGGCCAGCGACTCCTCGATGGCGTCGCCGAGCGCCTTGACCGTCTCGGCCGGGTCGCGGTGGGCGCCGCCGATCGGCTCGCTCACCACCCGGTCGATGATGCCGAGTTCCTTGAGATCCTGGCTGATGAGGCGCAGCGCGATGGCCGCCTCGCCCGCCATGTCGGGGTTGCGCCACAGGATCGACGCGCAGCCCTCCGGCGAGATGACGGAGTAGATGGCGTGCTCCAGCATCAGGACGCGGTTGGCGGTCGCGATGGCGATGGCGCCGCCGGACCCGCCCTCGCCGATCACCGCCGCCACCATGGGCACGGTCAGGCGCAGGCAGCGCTCGATGCTCTTGGCGATGGCCTCGGCCTGGCCGCGCTCCTCCGCCTGGACGCCGGGGAAGGCGCCGGCGGTGTCCACCAGCGAAACCACCGGCAGGTTGAAGCGGTCGGCCAGATCCATCAGGCGCTGGGCCTTGCGGTAGCCCTCGGGCTTGGCCATGCCGAAGTTGTGGCGCACGCGCGATTCGGTGTCGTGCCCCTTCTCCTGGCCGATGACCACGACCGAACGGCCGCGGAACCGGCCCAGGCCGCCGATGACCGCGCGGTCCTCGGCGAAGGCGCGGTCGCCGGCCAGCGGCGTGAAGTCCTCGATCAGCCCGTTCACGAAGTCCAGGCAGTGCGGCCGGTTGGGGTGGCGCGCCACCTGCACCTTCTGTGCGGGGGTGAGCTTGGCGTAGGTCTGCCGCAGGAGCTTGTCGACCTTGGTCTGAAGCTTCGTCACCTCGTCGGCGATGTTGATGTCGCCCGCGTTGGTGAGATGACGCAGTTCCTCGATCTTGCCTTCAAGCTCGGCGATCGGCTTTTCGAATTCCAGAAAGGTTTGCATGCCGGATAAAACACAGGCCGGAAAAGGGGCGCGCTCAGCGCGGACCGGTGCTTGGTAGCACGGCGACGCATGGCAAAGCTACAGGCTCTTGCAGGCCGTTCCACGGCAGCGACCGGGCTCGTCCAAAAGGTAAGCTCTTCTTCTTCCTCTTGACAACCGACGCGACAGGTTAACATAGTTTGACCGGAAAAAAGGCGAAACGGAACGGAAAAAGGGCGCCGCGTTTCCCAGGAAGGCGCCATCGTACGAGGATAGGCATGGCTCACATCACCAATGACGATCAACTGATCTATGAGAGCCTATCTACCGACGATAAGAGAAAAGTCGATATCATGGTGTCCTCTGGCCGCAAGAGGATAAAGGTGGGAAAGGACGGTTACCGGCGCGTGGTGAATCCCCTGCCGAGTCTCCAGCCCATTCTGTATTCAATCGGGTTGTCGTTGATATTGTACGGAATCTTAGCTTCTTAAGAATATGGGTTTATATTATTACATTGACTGGCGCCCCTGCGCATCAGCCGCACTCGTCCCGGTTGTAATAAACCGCGACCCGGAGAAAAGAACCTTCTCTGGCGGCGAAAAAATACTGGAATTTCTTCAAAATTTTAGTTCAAGCCCCCACGATGAGCTGATTTCAAGCTGGATTTCCGAGTTCGGATATTGCGAACGGAATGACGGAATTTTCATTTTTTACTTTTCTGCAAGCAAAGCGCATTCGAACGAGCAAATAAACCACAAGATGATCGCCCGGGTTATTTCCCGCGCCATCAAGGTCAGATCCGGCCATATTCACCGCTACGACAAGGTCCGGGTCGAAAAGGAAACCCAGGACACTCCCATTCTGGATCGCGAGCCGATCAAGCTGGCCGACCTTTCCATCGCCAACCACGCCTACTGCAATCGCGGATTGGAGGACATCAGATACGCCAACGACAAACAGGAGTTGTCCAGCTTCTTCCAAAATCTGAGCACAGCAACGCCGTTCGAACGGGTCTGTCGCGTCGCCGGGAACGACACCGCTCTGGCTGTGCTCCAGGCCGTCAACGAAGAAGGTCACCAGAACGGCCGGATCGCCCTTCTGTTTCTCAAGGAAAAATTTTCGTGGGTTTTCGACGATTCCTTCGCTGTCTGGGCTGAAATCCGACAGTCCAAAGGCGTCCGGTACGGTATCCCCTTTCTCTGGATGCTGGTCGCTTGGTCCATCATCATTCCCTACTGTCAAAGCCAGGCGGGAAGAAAGGCCGCGGAAGAGATCGTCTGGTACCTGCTCTTTCAGGCTTTGGGAGCGTTTTTTCTCATCACGGCCGTTCTGGGCATCTTCACGACCGCGCTGTCCATCCGGAAGTTTTTCCAGGAGCAATCACGCACCACCGGCCGCCGGAAGGATGCCTCGCGCCGGGCCTCGCTCAAATCCGCCCTCAACGAAGCCATTTTCTCGATCAAGAAGAGGGCAACGTTCTACATCATCCTTGCGCCCCTGTTCCTGTCGCCCTTCGTCTTCGAAGCCAGCATTGGCCCGATGCACGTCGGCACCAATTACTGGAAGGTTGTTCCGAATGTCATTCCTATCGTGACGTACGAGACAACCATCAAGATCGCACCGCCCGACAATATCTCCGCCATTTTCTCAGCGGTTCGCTCGGCGCATGCCGAATGGTTCCTGATCCCGTTCTATTTCTCTCTTTCTCTTCTATTCTATATGGAGATCGGCGAAAAACTGAGACGCGCGGGGCGCATTCTGAACATGGCGGCCGGCGTCCTGATGTTCGCCAACACCTACGCCAACGTCGTCCTGCGCATCCTGGGATCCGCCCCATGGCTCATCTCGCCGACGCAGCGGGACTGGCCCCATTATGGGTTCGATGCGTCCATCGCGGTCCTCTCGCACGGGCATCAGATCGAACGGCGGAAGATGGTTCTGAGGAGTCTGGTGTTCCTGGGGATCGGGCTTCTTCCGATTCTTCTCATCCATCCTTTCGAACAGACGGCTTCCACCGTGCAGGCCAGCATCGACGGCAAGACGGCGGAGCCCCCGCAACAGACAGTCGCCACGCCACCGTCCGCTAAACAGGAACGCCCTCCCCGCACCCGTTAGCCTGAGGCGCCCCTACAGATTCGCCACGGCCCGGCGGATGGCTTCGCGGAAGGCGTCGAGCGAGGCGATGTCCAGCAGGAACAGGACCTGCCCCTGCGCGTCGCCGGAGGCCAGCGCCACGTCGATGCGCACGAACAGCACCGGGTCGTCGGCGGCCCCGATCAGCTCGGCCGGCGGACCGGCGCTGTAGCCGGGCAGCGCGCCGGCCAGTTCGCTCTCGACGAGGTTGGACAGGCTGGCGAGGCAGCCGTTCAGGATGATGTTGCCGATCTCGGTCAGCACATCCTGCTCCATCTCGCCCGGCGCCTCGGTGCCCGGCTCCACGGGGACGAGACGGCCGACCAGGGCCAGCGTGCCGCGTTCCGGGAAGATCAGCATCGCCTCGCCGGTGAAGGGGCCGGAGAAGGCGCCGCGCACCGCGCAGACGCGGGCGGCCTCTTCCGGATCCAGGTCGCGGGCGATGCGCGCGCGGCTGGACACCGTCAGCGACGGCACCGACAGTTGCACCTCCTCGCCGATCATCTCGCTCAGCGAGGCGGCGGCTTGGCCCATGCCGATGTTGAACAGCTCGGCGATCGCATCGGCTTCGTCGGCGTCCAGGGTGAAGCGGTCGTCGTGATGGGTCATGGCGGTCACTGCCCCGCCGCGGCCAGGAACTCTCGTATCTTGTCGGAGGTGATCGGCTTCGGGATGAAGCGGCACCCCATCGCCTCCGCCTTCTTCTTCAGCGCGTCCTGCACGTTGGCGGTCAGAATGCCGATGGTCAGGCTGGGGAACAGGTCCTTCAGCCTGGCGGACAGCGTCAGGCCGTCCATTCCCGGCATGTTGTAGTCCACGATGGCCACCACCGGGATGACGCCATCCACCTTGCTCAACGCCTCCTCGCCGCCCGCCGCCGACAGGATGGTCCAGTTCGGGCGCAGCGAGGACATGACGCTGCCGACCATGTCGCGGGCGAGGCGGCTGTCGTCAACGATGAGAACGGTGGTCATGCCAAAGGCCATCCAGGGGTGTGCTGTGGGTCGAATCAGCGTTTTTAACGCAAAGGTTTTTTCGCTACAAGGCGCGTGGTTTTCACGATCCCACCATGGTGTCGCGTTGAGTGAGCGGGTTGCGGATTTCCGCGTCGTGCTGGACACCAACATCCTCGTCGCCTATGCGCTGCTGGGCGAGCGGGTGGCCCGCCGGAACATGGCGGTCCACGACTGCGTCGCGGCGGTGCGGGCGCGATGCTCGATGCTGGCCTCCGCCGCCACGCTGGCCGAACTGCGCGCGGTGCTGATGCGCCCCGATTTCGACCGCTACAAGCCCGCCGCCGAGCGGGAAGCCTTCCTGGCGGCGGTGGCGGCCGAGGCCCGTCTGGTCGAACCGGCCCCCATCGGCCGGCTGTGCCGCGACCCGGAGGACGACATGTTCCTGGCCGTGGCCCTGGCCGCCGACGCCGACTGGCTGGTCACCGTGGACCAGCAGTTGCTCGCCGTCCGCAGCGTCGGCCGCACCCGCATCCTGCGCCCGGAGCGGTTCCTGGAACAGGTCGCGGGCGGATCATAAGACCGCCGCCCTCTGCCTTGCCCCCGAAGTTTGCTCTTGAAGTTTGCTCTCGACAAGCGGCGCCCGTTCACTAGAATGGAAAGTGAACATTTCGCAAACCGCGCGTGAACAGCCCGACAAAGGACGGCCAGGATAAAAGGCTGCCGGTGCTACAGGTGAACGAATGAGCGCCCAACCCCTTCTGTTCGACAGCCTGCCCGAGACGGAGCGGACGCGCAAGCCGCGCCGGTCCCGCGCCGCCTCCATGGCGGAGCAGGTCGCCGTCGACGTGGTGCGCGAGGCGGTCCCCCCGCCCCCCGCGCCCATCCCCATGGCGCTGGTGCCGCCGGCTCCGGAGGTCGCGCCGGTGACCCAGTTCGACCCGGCGGCGCTGACCCTTCCGGAACTGCGCGCGCTGGTACAGGCGCTGCCGGATCTGCGGCTGAGCCATCTGCTGATCGAAGCGGCGCGGGAATTGAAGCGGCGCGTCGCCCCCGACGGCTGGGAGGAGGACGCGGAGTCCGGCCCGTTCGAGCCCAACCCGGCGCTGCTG
Organism: Pseudomonadota bacterium; assembly: GCA_023416195.1. Taxonomy (GTDB): domain Bacteria; phylum Pseudomonadota; class Alphaproteobacteria; order Azospirillales; family Azospirillaceae; genus Azospirillum. The sequence continues at coordinate 14,063 of JAEZID010000449.1, forward strand.
CGGTCGGCCCGGCAGGTGGTGGGGGAGCTGTCGGGGGAGGACGGCTGATCCCAAATTAGGGGGGTCATCTAACCTTTGTCCGGGAAACTTCACGCGACAAGACATGCCCGAATGTGCAATGATGTGACCCTCAGCCAGCCGCAAGCCAAAGCCGGGCTGGACGCAGGCGCAGCGACCTCCCGGAGGGGGCATTGGACTGGATCACCTGGTTGCAGGAATGGGGCGACGCCTTCTACCCCGTTGCCTTTTTGTGGGCGTTCTTTGAGGGCGAAACCTTCGTCATCTTCGGCGGCATGGGTGCCCAGCTCGGCATCATCAACCTGTATTGGTTGGTTGCGTCCGTCTGGATCGGCAGTTTCCTCGGCGATCAGCTGTGGTTCTGGCTGGGCCGCAAGTGGGGGAACAAGGCGCTGGCCCGCTTCCCCGCCGCGGAGACCCGCGCCACCCGCATCCTGGAATGGCTGGAGAAGTACGGGGTCGGCTTCATCCTGGTGTTCCGGTTCCTCTACGGCATCCGCAACATCGCCTCGGTGGCCATCGGCACCTCGCGCATGCCGTGGAGCCGGTTCCTGTTCTGGAACTTCATCGCCGCCGGCATCTGGGCCTGGAGCTTCGCCGGGGCGGGCTACCTGTTCGGCGAGGCCGCCGCCGCCGTCGGCGAGAACGGCCCGAAGGTCCTGGTGCTGATCGCCGCCTGCATCGGCCTGCTGTTCTTCGCCCGCAAGAGCCTGCTGTGGGTCCGCCGCCGCGCCGCCACCTCGGAGACGCAGGCGTAAGCGTCACGGTCTCCGGGCGATCCAGACGGCGGTCAGATCGTCGCGGAGCGGCTGGGTGGTTCGGGCGTAGAAACGGTCGAGCAGTGGACGCAGCGGCTGGGACCGGTTGATCGCCAGCGCGTCGCGCAGGAAGTCCGGGACCGCCTGCTGGCCGATGGGTCCGTGCTCCTCGCCCCGGCATTCGATCAGGGCGTCGCTGTAGAGGAACAGGAAGCCGCCGCGCGGCAGGCGGAAGCTGCGGTTCTGATAGCGCGCCCGGCGCGAGGCGCCGAGCACCAGCCCCGCCGAATCGAGCAGCCTTATGTCGTTCCCCATCCCCAGCACCGGATTGGGCGCCCCGGCGGCGGCGTAGGTCAGCGTGTCGGTGTGCAGGTCGAGAATGCCGAAGAAGGCCGTGGCGAACTGCCCGACCGGCAGCACGTCCTTCAGCGCCGCGTTCAACTGCTCCAGCCACGCGGACGGCGTCACGTCCCGCATGGGAAAGCGGTCGATCAGCGTGTGCAGGCGGAAGGTGTTGATCGCCGCCGTGATGCCGTGCCCGGCGAAATCGACGATCAGGAAAGCCACCCGGCCGTCGTCGAGCGGGAACAGATTCCAAAAATCGCCGCCCAGCTCCGACGAGGTCTCGAAATGGGCGTCGAGAATGAGGCCATAGCGGTCGGCGATGGCCGCCAGCCGCTTGGGTTCGGGCAGCAGGGACAGCTGCATCTCCTGGGCGTGCTTCAGCTCCCACTGCACGCGTTCGCGGAAGTTGGCGAGGTCGGTGAACAGCTTGCGCTTTTCCAGCTGGTGGCGGACGCGGGCCACGCATTCGCCGGGCTTGATCGGCTTGGAGATGAAGTCGCTGCCGCCCGCCTCGAAGCAGCGCACCTGCTCCTCGTCGCTGTCCAGCGCGGTCTGAAACAGGATCGGCAGTTCCTCGTGCGTGGCGTTGCGGCGCAGCTCGCGGCACATCGCCAGCCCGTCCATGACCGGCATGTTCACGTCGAGCAGGACGAGGTCCGGCCGGAAACTCTCCACCTTGCGCAGCCCCTCGACGCCGTTCTCGGCGTATTCGATCTGGGTCAGGCCGGCGCGGCGGATCACCAGCCCCAGGGATTTGCGGTTGAACTCGTTGTCATCGACGATGAGGACCCGGCTGCCGGAGAGCGATATGCTCATGGGCCGCCCGTCACAGGTCGAAATGCAGGACGGTGCAGCGCCCGCCGTCGGTCACGCTGACCCGCTTGGCCAAGCTCCGCATGAAGACGAAGCCGCGGCCCGAGCGCGCGTTGCCTTCGGTCTCCGTCGGCAGGGACGCGGTGTCGAAGCCGCCGCCCTGGTCCACCACGGCGATGGACAGCGCGCCTCCGTTCGGGCCGCCGCTCCAGCGCGCGAAGACGTCGAGCCGCCGCCCGCGCGCCGCGTCGTCGCCCAGACGTTCCTGAAGCATGCGGCTGAAGACCCGGTACCCCTCCGGCTGGTTCTTGGCGGAGCTGGGGATGCCCAGGTTGCCGTGCACCAGCGCGTTGGCGATGGCCTCGTGCAGGCACAGCTCGATGGTGCCGCGCCGCTCCGGGCTGAGCACGCCGCGCCGGGCCAGCTCGTCGCAGACCAGGGCCGCGCATTGCAGGCCGTAGGCGCTGCCCGTGGTCAGGGACAGATAAAAACCCTGCTCGACCGGCGGCGCGCCCAGCCAGTCCCCCCGAAGGTCGCCGGCGCGCTCCTCGTCCTCGGTCAGCTCGACCGTGAAGAAAACGTTCTGGTCCAGCGCGTAGCGCACGCCATCGCGGTCGGCGCCGGCCAGAAGGATGGCCGCCGCGCTGGGCGAGGCGGCCGCCCCCTCGCGCGGCAGCCCGAAACGCGCCGCCGCGCGGACGGCGATCTCCACGGGCACGCGATCGCGCACCAGGCAGAAGGCCCGCGCGGGCGCTGGAACGGCCCCGGCCGGGACCGGTCCGATGTTCGACGCCTCAATATTCAATGGTGATGATTTCACCGATTCTGGCCAATTCAATGGTGTTCTTCACGTCGCCCTGCGGCTGGCGGACGACGAACCCGACGTTCCGCGTCTCCGCCTCGTCCTGCAAGATCAGCAGCATGCCAAGCCCGGCGGAATCGATGAACTGCAACCCGGACAGGTCGAGCACGAGGCGGCGCACCCCCGGCCGGCCCAGCAGATCGACGAGGTCGCGGAGACGGTCATGGTCGGTGAATTCCCACCGGCCGCTGATCTGCACGTCGACCTCCTCCGCGGTGGTGCGCTCTTGAAACTCCATCACGTCCTCGCTGTTTCCGGGCTCCGCCGCGTCACGCTTTGGCGGTGCAGCGCCACAGTAGTGCAACCATACCGCCATACTCAAGCCCGATGCTGCGCACGCCGCGCGTTCGCCACAAAAATGGCTGCACCCCGGCGGGCGATGCACCATGGACGCGCCTCGGCGGAAGGGAGTACAACCGCACAGCGGGATATGCGGCGTCGGCGGATCGGCCTTCCATGAACATGATCGAACAGGCCTGGAGGAAAGTGCCGACGGTGTCGGCCCGGTTCCTGCTGATCCTGATTCCGATCCTGACGCTGACGACGCTGGGCTTCTCGACGATCTTCTTCTACGGCAAGTACAACGAGCTGCGCGGGAACCTGCGCGGCAAGATCGAAGCCATCGCCGAGATCAACGCGGTCGCCCTGTCGTCCAGCCTGTGGACCGTGGACGTGCCGGCCATCCGCAACATCATCCAAGCCATCGCGGTCAACCGCGAGCTGCTGTGCATCGAGGTGGCGGACGATCTGGCCGGCGGCCAGTTCGCCTGGCCCGGCGCGGACTGCCGCCCCTTCGCCGAGTACGAGACCGCGCGGCGGACCATCCAGGTGCAGAACCGGCGGCTCGGCTCCATCACGCTGTACTTCACCCACACCTCCGTGGACGAGCAGATCCGGGACGAGGTGGTCAACACGCTGTGGCTGCTGCTGCTTCTGCTGATCGGCACGGTGGTGACGGCGCTGACCGCGCACCGCCTGACCATCGGCGTGCCGCTCGGCCGGCTGATCGAGTCGATCCGCGCGGCCGAACAGGAGCATGCGCGCCACCCGGTCCGCTGGTCCTCGGCCGACGAGTTGGGGCGGGTCATCGCCGCCTACAACGGCATGCTGGCCCGCCTGGACCGCGAGGAGGCGGCGCTGCGCCAGAGCGAGGAGCGGCTTGGGCTGGCCATCGCGGCGACGCGCTCCTCGGTGTGGGACTACGACCTGCGCTCCAAGCAGTACTGGTGGTCGAAGGAGTTTCCCGCGCTGCTCGGCTACGGGCCGGACGAGCTGGCGATGACCGCCGAGACCTGGGAGGCGCTGATCCACCCGGACGAAGTGCGGCATGTGGTCGCCGAATCCCGCCGCCGCGTGCGCGACCGCGAAATGGCCTACAGTTCGGTCTACCGGATGCGGCGGCGCGACGGCCGCTGGGCCTGGATCGAGGATCGGGCGACCGCCCTGCGCGACGCCGACGGCGTGGCGCTGCGCCTGACCGGCACCATGTCGGACGTGACCGAACGGGTGCAGGCCGAACTGGATCTGGCCCGCGAACGCAACGTGCTCCAGATCACGCTCGACAACACCGACCAGGGCATCATCATGGTCGACCGCAATCTGCGGGTGGTGAAGTCGAACCGCCGCGCCGCCGACCTGCTGGGCGTGCCGCCCGACTTCCTGGCCGGAAACCCGCTGTTCCCGGACATCGTGCGGATGCAGCGCGCCAACGGCGGGTTCGAGGAGTTCAGCATCGACCCGGACCTGGAGCTGGAACAGGTGTCGGTCATCCCGGACCAGCCCTTCACCTTCAAGCGGCGGCGCCCGAACGGCACGATCATCGAGGTGCGCTCGAACCCGCTGCCGGAAGGCGGCTTCGTGCGCACCTTCACCGACGTCACCGTCGAGGCCCGCTCCGCCGAGGAGATCTTCCACGCCATGGAGGCGCTGGAGACCGCCTACGCCGACCTGAAGGAAACCCAGGCCAGCCTCGTCCAAGCGGAAAAGATGGCCTCGCTGGCCCTGCTGGTCGCCGGCGTCGCGCACGAGATCAACACGCCCGTGGGCATCGCCTACGGCTGCTCCACCCACCTCGCGTCCAAGACCCGGGCGCTGACCGAGGCATTCGAGCGGGGCAGCATGAAGAAGTCCGACCTTGCCGCCTACGTCGCGGCGGCGGGCGAGTCGGCGCGCCTGATCCAGCAGAACCTGACCCGCGCGGCCGACCTGATCCAGAGCTTCAAGCGCGTCGCCGTGGACCAGACCAGCCAGGAACGCCGCCGCTTCGACCTCTCGGCCTATCTGGAGGAGATCATCACCTCGCTGGGACCGCGCCTGCGCAAGAGCCCGCACAAGGTCGCCATCCGCTGCCCGGAGGGGATCACCATGGACAGCTACCCCGGCGCGCTCAGCCAGATCATCACCAACCTGGTCATCAACGCGCAGACCCACGCCTTCGCCGACCGGGCCGAAGGCCGCATGGTGGTGGAGGCCGAGGAGCTGCCCGACGACGAGGTGGAGATCCGCTTCAGCGACGACGGGTCCGGCATCCCGCCCGACAACCTGTCGAAGGTGTTCGAGCCCTTCTTCACGACCAAGCGCGGCACCGGCGGCAGCGGCCTTGGCCTGCACATCGTCTTCAACCTCGTGACTCAATCGCTCGGCGGGCGCATCTCGGTCGACAGCACACCGCAGGGTGGGACCACCTTCGTGCTGCGCGTCCCGAAATCCGCCCCCCGCATGACGGTGCCGGAAAGCGAGTCCGGCGACGCCGCAAGGACGGCAGCAGCATGATCGACGACACCTCTCTGATCGACATCGACGACGAGATCCTGTTCGCCGAGGAGGACGGCGGCGCGGCGGCGCCCTGCCCGTCCTACGCCCCGCCCTGGACCATCCTGGTGGTGGACGACGAAGAGGACGTCCATTCCATGACCAGCCTGCTGCTGGCCGACGTGTCGTTCCAGGGCCGCCCGCTCGACCTCGTCAGCGCCTTCACGGCGGCCGAGGCGCGGGCGATCCTGTCGCGGCGGCGGGACATCGCCGTGGTCCTCCTCGACGTGGTCATGGAGTCGGACGACGCGGGATTGCGGTTGGTCCACTGGATCCGCGACGGGCTGGGCAACCGCGACCTGCGCATCATCCTGCGCACCGGCCAGCCCGGCCAGGCGCCGCAGCGCGACGTGATCATCGACTACGACATCAACGACTACAAATCGAAGGCCGAGCTGTCGGCCGAGGGGCTGCTCACCGCGGTGATCGGGGCGCTGCGCGCCTACGACCACATCCTGTCCATCGAGACCAAGGTGGCCGAGCGCACGCGCGAGCTGAGCGAAAGCCGCGAGCAGGTGCGGACGATCCTGGAGGCGAGCCCGGTCGGCGTCTGCGCCTATGGCGAGGACGGCGGCATCGTCATGTGCAACGACCGGCTGGTCGCCCTGCTGGGCGTGTCGAAGGACCGGCTGACCGGCGGCGCCATCGGCGACCTGTTCGTCGAAGCGGGCGAGGAGGAAGAAGAGGCGGACGCCCATTGGACCTGTTTCCGCCGTCCGCTGCGCGACGCGGAAGCGCGCCTGCGCCGGGCCGACGGGTCCACCTTCTGGGCGCTGGTGTCGGTCGATCCGACCGTTCTGGACGGGCAGCCGGTCTATCTGGCCTGGATCTACGACATCACCCGGCGCAAGCTGGCCGAGCGCCAGATGGAGGCCGCCAAGGAACAGGCCGAGCAGGCGACCTCCGCCAAGTCGGCCTTCCTCGCCACCATGAGCCACGAGATCCGCACGCCCATGAACGGCGTTCTGGGCATGCTGGAGCTGCTGGAGCGCACGCCGCTCGACGCGCAGCAGCTGGACACGGTGGCGACGATGCGGGAATCGGCGACCTCGCTCCTGCGGATCATCGACGACATCCTCGACTTCTCGAAGATCGAAGCCGGCAAGATGGACCTGGAACAGGTGCCGGTGTCCATCCCCGCGCTGATCGAGAGCGTGGCGGAGACTCTGGCCCCGGCGGCGCGCGGCAAGGGGTTGTCGCTGCTGACCTACGTGGACCCGGCGATCCCCCACGACCTCGTCGGCGACCCGGTGCGGCTGCGCCAGATCCTGTTCAACCTGGGCGGCAACGCCATCAAGTTCACCGAGGAAGGCCGCATCGTCGTGCGGGCGGCGCTGACCGCGCCGGGCGACGGCTGGGCGCGGCTGCGCATCGAGGTGTCGGACAGCGGCATCGGCATTTCCGAAGCCGCCCGCAAGCGTCTGTTCCAGCCCTTTTCCCAGGCGGAAAGCTCCACCACCCGGCGGTTCGGCGGGACGGGGCTGGGCCTGTCGATCTGCCGGCGGCTGGTCACGCTGATGGGCGGCGAGATCGGGGTGGACAGCACGCCGGGGGCGGGCTCCACCTTCTGGGTCGATCTGACGCTGAGCGCGGTGACCTCGCCCTGCGCGCCGGCGCCGGTCGATCCCGACCTGACGGGCCTGACCGTCCTGCTGGGCCTGCCGGAGGAGGTGGAGCGCAGCTTCGTCGCCTGCTACCTGGAAACGGCCGGCGCCCGCGTGGTGCCGGGCGGCGATCCGGACGAACTGGCCGGGCAGGCGCACCACGCGTGCGCGGCCGGGCGCCCCCTGGACGTCGTGGTGGTGGACGAGCTGCTGCACACCCCGGTTGCCGCCGCCGCACCCCAGATGCTGGGCCGCCGCGTCGGCGAGCCGCGCATGCCCACCGTGCTGCTGTACGACCC